>MNZJ01000047.1 GCA_001873565.1 Candidatus Peregrinibacteria bacterium CG2_30_44_17
TTTGTTGTCAAAAGCCTTAAATAGCGCTGCTATTCCTCGTTTTTGACGCCTCGCCCTATGACAAAATCGCCATTGCTCTTTATGTCATTTTATTTCAATTTGGCTCTACAGGCCTAGAGTTCATGATTACGCCACGAACTGACTCAAAAAAGACGCCGCATTTTTGCATGCGACGCCTCGATTTCGTGCCATCTAAGAGGCACCACAATAGAATCTAATTTATGCTTTTCCAAGAGTCTTATCTCCAGGCTCCCATCCTACAGGGCATAGCTCTCCGGTTTGAAAAGCTTTTACCAAACGGAGAAGCTCATCGACGTTCCTTCCAACGCCTAGATCATTGACCATATAGCTCTTCAGAATACCGTTCGGATCAATAACAAACGCAGCTCGTAAGCTGATTCCTGCATCTTCGACAAGGACATTGTAATTGCAGCTGGCTTCCTTCGTCATATCGCTTAGAAGAGGGTAATTAAGATCGCCTAGATCTCCTTTGCACCAAGCCTCGTGAGAATAAACGCTATCCACGCTTACTCCAAGAACTTGAGTGTTAAGAGCCTCGAATTCAGCGTGTCTTTTGCTGAGTTCAAGCAGTTCTGTAGGGCAAACAAAAGTGAAGTCGAGAGGGTAGAAAAAGAGAAGGACCCATTTGCCTTTGTAGTCTTCAAGAGTGTAACGCTTCTTGTCACCCTTGTAGTACCCCTCCATATCGAAAGGAGGAACAGGCTGGTTGATTTGAATTACGGGGTAACCCCCGCAACAACTTTCATCATGCATAGTATTTTCTGGTTAATTATTTATGAATAAAAAAAAATCCACTAGCTCTCCCAAACTCCATGGAGGTTACAGTAAGCAAGAGCATAAAGCTTCTCTGAATAAGTAACTCCTTCAAACACAGCAACTGGATCCGCACCTGCTCTTAGAGTAACTTTTCTAAGTGGTCTTGCGCCGTAGTCATCATACAGTTCAACCGTAGTTATTGAGTGAGCATCTTCCATTGGGTGCGTTATGGAGCCGATTTTAACGCGAACATTCTCGCCGTCAGCCTCAATGACAGGAGCATGTTTTTCCTGAGCTTCACCACCAGTGAACTCTTCGCCAAGGTGATGGACTACCTCGAATTGATTTTTGCCTACCTTGCAAACCGGACATTGATAGTCATCAGGAAGGTCGGAAAACGCCACATTTCCATTCTTGGCCGGATCGTACATCCAGGCGCAAACTTTACAACGATGCTTATGCATATTTAATTCTGTTTTTAAAAAAAATAAAATTATCTCAATTCTTGCTATTACATTTTTTACAAAGTCCGGGAATTTCAAGACAGCTCAAGTCCGGAGAAAAACCGGTTTCCTCCAGGTCTTCCGAAGCAGAAAGCTTACACTTGCAGTCAAAAATATCCACAACATACCCGCATTTTTTGCAGCACAAATGCAAGTGAGGATCAGAGTAGCCATCATATCGGGTCTTCTTATCCTTAGTATGCAGCTTAATAATAAAACCATTCTGCGACAAAAAGTCGAGATTGCGATATACGGTTGCAAAACTCACATTTGGAATACGTTTGCGAACGATTTCATAAACTTCTTCAGCGGTAGGATGAGTATGAACTTTCTGAATCTCCTCGAGAAGAATCTGCCTTTGATTAGTTAGCCTGTATTTTGTTCCTTGTAATTGTTCTTTTAGCATAGCTTATTAATAGCGATTATCAATAAGGATGTCAAAAGTTTTTTCGCTTAAAGCTCTTCTCGAGATCATCATAGCTCATTCTAATCATAGTAGGGCGGCCATGAGGGCATATTTCGCAGCGATCTATCTCGGAAAGCTGATCCAGCAAAGCCTGCTGTTCAATAATAGACAGTTTTTGGCCGAACTTCACGGCACTGTGACAAGCAGAGTAATGTATCAGATTCTCTCGCCTGTCAGATAGCGAGTTGCTCCTGTTGTCATTCCCAAGGTCGTCAATAACTCCTCGCAAAATTTCACCGGCATCATTTTTGGCAAGGTCGGCTGGAACAGCGGTGACAATGAATGTATTACCGGAGAACTCTTCTATATCAAAACCTATATCGAGAAGCGCAGACAAATTCTCACGGAGAACTTCCGCTTCCGAAGCGGAAAAATCCACAGATTGAGGAGCCAAAACAGGCTGAGAAACAATCTTGGAATTGCGCAGTGCAGTCATAAGCCTGTCATACATAACCCTCTCGTGAGCGGCATGCTGGTCAATAATAACAAGGCCTTGTTCATCTTCGGCTAGAATGTAGGAGCTTCCAATCTGGGCGGCAGCCCTAAGTGTCCCCCTCCATTCTCTGTTGTCTGTGTCTTGCTCTCTGCTATCTCCTCTCTGAAAAACGGCGAAAGTATCCAAAAGGGTTTTCTCGTAGACGTGCTCCTTGAGCCCACGCGGATCGCGCAGGTCCATAGGGACAGGCTCGGTGCCAACACTAATCTTTGGCATTAAGACATGTTTATCAAGAGCGGCGGAAACACATTTGTAGATAGTTCTATACGCGTCGTTTTGATTAAGAAATCTTACCTCTAATTTCCTCGGATGCACGTTTACATCAACATCTTCAGGTCTCACATTAAGAATAATAAGGAACCACGGATGCTTCCCATGCATCAGCATGGAATGAAAAGCTTCTCGAACCGCATGAGCCAGTAGATGATTCTGAATGACGCGGCCGTTTAGTATCAAAAACTGACCATTACGATTGGATTTGGAGAGAGTAGGCTTGCCGACGAATCCACTAACTCCGAAGCCAACGTCTCCGTAATAAACAGGGACCAAATTATTGGCAACCTCGTTTCCTAATATATTGGCAATACGGTCCTCGAGTACGGAAGGGGCCACGTCGAAGGCAACTTTGCCATCGCTCACAAGCCTAAAAGATACTTCGGGGTGAGCCAACGCGAACTCCGAAGTAAGTTCAACGATTTTCTTGTGTTCCGACGTAGCGGACTTCATATATTTCCTCCTGGCCGGGGTATTATAAAAAAGATTAAATACAGAGATTTTGGTGCCCTCGGGACACCCGCATTCAGACTCTTCGGTTACGCGGCCGTCTTCTATTTTCAAAAACACACCGGATATTTCGTCTCTCATCTTTGTTTCCATCTCGCATTTGGCGACAGAGGCAATAGAAGCCAAAGCTTCTCCCCGAAAACCAAGACTTGAAATCGAGGATAAGTGTTCTGGCAAAGATATTTTGCTTGTAGCATGTCTTTGCCATGCCATTCTGGCATCTTCCGCAGACATACCACCCCCGTTGTCAGCAACGATTATAGCCTCCAGCCCACCTGACACTATCTCAACAACAACTTCATTTGCCGATGCATCAAGAGCATTTTCAACAAGTTCTTTGACGACTGAGGACGGTCTTTCGACCACTTCTCCTGCCGCAATTTGGTTGATAAGCGATGGCGATAAAGCTTTGATACTAGCCATGGGAATTGAATTACTTGCATGAGTATTATCTACCTCCTTAGTAAGAAAAGAGCACCCTAATTAGGATTGACAAAACGGCCACATCAGGTAAAATGCCAACTCAAAGTGCTAAAATACCCAAGTCTCAAAAGCAGACTACTCACTACCGACTACAAACTACTACCTACTACTAACTACCCCTCTTGTGTCACAAGCCAACGAAGAAGCGCGAAAAGCAAGGCACGACAAGTTCTACTCGATATACTCGGCAAAACCTACGGTAGGCAGAATCAAAGATAGGTTATCCAAGGTGCGCAGGTATTTAAGTGCGTATTCGCCAATGAGCGAAGCATCAACGGCTTTTGTTCAACCGACATCCGGGATGCACACTCCTCAAAGATTTGCCAAGAATATGGTGATGTTAACGCTAGCATTCTTCTTGATGACATCGTTCGATATCGGAAGGGCGGCTATAGATGCAGGAGAGGGATGGCAGGTGCAGTTTGAGGGAGATGCACTGGCGCTGAATTCAGATACAAATATATTGGCGGATCAGGAGGGATACTTGATGAAAGCGATGCCAATGTCGGGAGAAGCTACTTATCAAGGAAACAGAACCGAGGACGTTATGTATACGGTGCAAAGCGGAGACACGATGTCGGGTATCGCATATAGATTTGGTTTGGACCAAACATCTATTATGGCTGCCAACGACATGACCAACGCAAACAAGCTGAGCACGGGGGACATAACAATCCCGCCAAAAGATGGTGCTTACATAGAAGTAGACGACGGAGATACGCTCGAGTCGCTTGTGGAGAACTGGGGTGGTGACTTGGAAGCCACGAAAGAGTTTAATGAAATAGGAGCTGATAACGTAATCCAAGAAGGCGATACTATCTTCATCATTGGCGCCGAAGTTGCCGAAAAATACATAGCATCGATCAAGCCGGTTTATACCGCGTCATCGTCGGCATCATCATCATCATCATATACTTACTACGATGCAACGGACGTTGGTACGTCATATCTGAACGTTGATGTGGATACAACTTATGCATCTGCAGACTTCGTATATCCTACAGTCGGAACTTTGACGCAAGGGTATTACTCAGGTCACTATGCTTACGATGTTGCGGACAGATCTCAGCCGGCAATAGTTGCGGTTTCCGATGGAATCGTGACGACCGCATCTTACGGTTGGAATGGCGGATATGGCAATTACATAATCATAGATCACCAGAATGGATACAAGACGCTGTATGCTCATAACGAAGAGATATACGTGTCGGTTGGCGATTACGTGACTATGGGTCAAACAATCTCCAAGATGGGTAATTCGGGACGTGTTTACGGAGTCACAGGCATCCATCTGCATTTCGAGATAAGTTACAACGGATACAAATTCCCTGCTTGTGACGTAGGGATCTGTTACTAAAGGAACCTCTTCGAGGTATTTGCAGCCAAATTGGGAGAATTGCAGTAGGAAAACCTCTTCCCAAGAAGAGTGATTTGGACTAATATACGCGTCGGTCTAACCCCTTTTGCCTCCAATGTGGCGTCAAATCCTACATCTTCCGCGCAATTTCGCTGTGGCTTTGATAAGTCTTTATCAGGCTATTTTGTCGCCGGATCATGGACCTCTGAAACATGTTTTCAAAGGAGGATTCTGTAGGTACAGGCCAAGTTGTTCGGACTACTCCAAGATGTCTATCAAGAGATACGGACTCTTTAAGGGCGGCATAAAAGGCGCTTGGCGCATCTTGCGCTGCAACCCATGGAGCAAAGGCGGCCTCGACCTACCCTAAATTATAGTTTACAAGCCTGCAACACTTATTTCGCGCGAAGCGCTCCATCACTACACCCTAAATGCTACACCCTAACCCCTATCATCACATGAATCCCGAAAGTACCGAAGGAATACTACCGATAAGAAGAGCTCTGATCAGCGTTTCGGACAAGGCGGGCTTGATAGATTTGGCCAAAACTCTCAAGGAGCATGGAGCGGAAATTCTTTCTACGGGAGGAACGGCAAAAACTTTGCGAGAAGCCGGAATAGAAGTCACGGAGGTATCAAGTTACACGGGATCGCCGGAGATAATGGAAGGCAGGGTAAAGACATTGCACCCGAAGATTCATGGAGGACTGCTTGCGGTACGAGACTGCGAGGAACATATGAGGCAAGCGGAGGAGAACGGGATCAAAATGATAGATATGGTTGTCATCAACCTTTACCCTTTTAAGAAGACGATAGAGCGCGAAGGCGTAACGGAAGAGGAAGCTATAGAACAAATTGATATCGGAGGACCATCAATGCTACGTAGCGCGGCGAAAAATTTTAAATATGTAGCGGCGGTAACGGCGATAAAGGACTACAGAATGATAATGGACTCGATAAATGTACATGGAGGACTCTCGTTCGATATGCGCAGATCACTTGCGGTGAAAGTATTCGAAAAAACGGCGAATTACGACAACAAAATCGCGGAATATCTGAAAAATCGCGGAGGAGAAGTTGAACTTCTTGATTTGCATTACGAAAAAGTCCAGAGCCTTCGTTATGGAGAGAACCCTCATCAAAAAGCGGCATTTTTCCGAGATCCGAACAATCATTACCCTAATGTGACTAACGCGCATCAGCTTCAAGGCAAGGAGCTGTCATTCAACAACATCGTAGATGCCGATGGAGCCCTGGAGCTTGTAAAAGATTTCGAGCGTCCGACGGCAGCTGTCATCAAGCACACGAACCCTTGCGGAGTTGCAAGTGCCGACACAATTACTACGGCATTAATCCATGCGCACGAGGTAGACCCTATGTCGGCATTTGGATGCGTTATCGCAATGAATCGCACGTGTACCGAGGCTATCGCAAAGTACATAAAAGACAACAAACTTTTCGTAGAACTTATAGTGGCACCTTCTTTCGAAAAGGGTGCGTTACAGATTTTCTCCAAGAGAACGAACCTTAGGATTATCGAAACGGGAGAACTGAGGATTAATCCGGTAGAGCGCGATATCAAGACTGTATCGGGAGGCATCCTGGTCCAGAATGCAGATCAGAAAATCATCACAAAAGACGACCTCAAAACGGTAACGAAAAAAGCGCCAACGGAAGAAGAGATACGCGCCATGCTTTTTGCGCGGAATGTGGTCAAACACGTAAAATCAAACTCAGTCGTCTTCGCAAAACTTATGAAAGACGAAGAGACGGGAGAAACATTGGAGATCACAACAGGGATCGGCGCAGGCCAAATGTCTCGTGTCGACGCGGTACACATAGCAACTTACAAAGGCGGAGAGAGAATCCAAGGCTCGGTAATGGCATCGGACGCCTTCTTCCCATTTGCTGACGGGGTGGAAGAGGCAAGCAAAGCGGGCGTAACGGCGGTAATTCAGCCTGGAGGATCTGTCCGTGATGACGAGGTATTCGCAAGAGCGGACGAACTGGGTATATCAATGGTGACTACAGGCGTAAGGTCTTTTAAACACTAAAAAAAACAAACAAATGACGCTTCTCCAAGCGATATTCCTAGGGGTACTTCAAGGAATTACAGAATTCCTGCCAATCTCATCGTCAGGGCATCTCGTTCTGGCCGAAACAATTCTGAATCTGAAGGCAGAAACACTCAAAAGCTTTGATGTGGCATTACACGTCGGATCGCTACTGGCGATTTTGATATACTTCCGCGGAATAATTCTGGAAATACTCACAAAGAAGCGCAATTACATACTATATCTGGTGATAGGCACACTGCCCGCTGTGATAGTGGGCCTGACTTTAGAGGACTATATAGACCAAGTTTTCCGCAGTATGTTAGCCGTGGGAATAGTGATGATTATAACCGGATTTTATTTTTTGATAGCGGAAAAAATTCACAAAAATCTGCAAAACAAGGATCAAAAGATAACAATCAAAAAAGCCATCTTGATAGGCGTTGCTCAAATGTTTGCATTGGTGCCGGGGATATCACGCTCCGGATCAACGATAGCTACAGGCGTAATTACGGGTATGGAAAGGACGAAATCGGCAGAATTCTCATTCTTGCTCGGGTCTATAGCGATTTCCGGTGCCGGCCTTCTTACGGCACTCAAAATAGAGTCGCTTGATATCAGTATTCAGCCACTTATGGCGGGATTTATTGCGGCGGCGATTACAAGCTATTTTTCGGTCAAATTCCTGA
>MNZJ01000012.1 GCA_001873565.1 Candidatus Peregrinibacteria bacterium CG2_30_44_17
CTTAAGGAGTATTCCATTTACACCTACCCCATGAAGCAGAAAACCATCTGCAACCTCTCGTTTACTCCCATCCCATACAGCAGAAAGATTTTCCATTTTTTTGCTACATTCTTTGTTTATATCTGTTAAATCGTAGGCAATGATGGTATCTTCTTTGATCTCATCCTTTACTCTCCGAAGAGAAAATTCATCAACTTTATCCTTCAAATTGATGCTGCCAAGATGATGAGAATACTTCTCAGCTTGTTTCTTAGCCGTTTTACTTTCGGATTGCACCAAATGTCTAAGTATAGGTGTTCCTGCTGTAAATAAGCCTCTTATGATCTCTGATACCGCCTTCTTTTGCGGGACTGTGCAACCCGAAAGTACGCTACGGCTATTGTTCCGAACATAGTCTTGCACTTTCCCAAGCCTTTTTTACAGGTCAGCTACAAAAAATTTGGGGTCTTTTTAGCTACATGCTGTGTTGGCGATACGCGCGTTTTATGGTATAATTAAACGATGACACCTGAATCAAAACAACCAGTAGAACTGAGACCTCATCACCTTGAGAGAATTTTGCAACATGTTACTTGGAAAGAAATGGGCGAGCGAATGGATGCTCAGGGCGACCTTAGTGCTGATCAACTCAGGAACTTGGAAGAAGAACGAACTATGTACGGAACTTTAACTCGAGCTTTGGATTCCGATCCTGATGCTACAGTTGTATTTGTCAGAGGGTTTGATTCTCTCTGTCGTAGATTTTGCGACACTAGCGCATGTAAACAGTATCAAGCAATAATGGAAACTGATCGGGTAGTGGCTGAAGAATTGGGACTCGAATTTGATAGACCTTATAGGGTTGTTGACGTGCTTAATGCTTTGCAATATGAAAAAGATGAAAATCCTCGCACTTATTTCGCTATTGCCAGAGGTCATGAGCGATTATCAGAATGGAGAAGCTCTGTTAGGAAGTTGTCTTTAAGGGCAATAGGTATAACACCAAATGACACCATCATAGAACAAAGTTTACTTGGCTCAGGTGGAGATATAGCGGAATCCTTAATGCTAGATCGCACATTAACAAAGAAATTTTTGGAACCAGGATTCCCTTCTGTGCCACCTCCACCAAATCCAGAAGCTTCAGTTGTCCCTTTGTATTACCCAGACACAGGTATGCTGGCTGGTAGATTAGTTGTAACAACAATGGATGATGGAAGAATAGAGTATAGCATGTTGGGCAGGTTTTCTTCTGAAGAAGATGCAGCAAACGAAGCAGGCGGTGATTTACCAGACACATTAAAAAAAATTGAATTTATCAGAAGAATTGCGGGCAGAAGAGAGGATGGTCCATTGAAACAAGCTGTTACTCTTTCTGAAAGCGATGTAAAAGAAATGCAACAGCTAGGGTTAAAAGCGACTCCTCATGATCCGCGTAAGCCTCGAAAAAGCAAGGCGGGTTATGATACTGTAGCATTAACACTCCCTGATGGTAGCCGCTGTAATCTGTTAGTTAGCAAGAAAGATGACAATGAGGCGATGGATTTTTTGTTAGAAACAGCATAGAGCTCTAAAAAACCCTATTGTAAAGCTAAAGAGCTAATCGCCCAAACCACAACGAAACTTCCTGGAAAACCTCAAACTTACCCCTCAACATCTCCAGATAGCCCCTATCTGTAAGGAAAGTTCTAACAACTGCGTGTCGGGGACACCACTTAGGACGTTAATCGACCTTTTAATTGGTTTTACGATAAACACAAATATTCTTAAGTCCCAATTTGTAGCTATCGACGAAAACTTCTCGGACATCTGATACAGTCGCTGCACGAGGCATATTGACCGTTTTTGAAGCCGATTCATCGAACACTCCGGTGTCTGTACCAACCAAATCTCTCATCATTAAAAGATGTCCTCTTGATGGAACTTCGTGTGCAGTTTTAAGTGCTGGCTCTAATGAGGGGGAAACTCCAAGAAGTAAAGATGATCTTCCTGTCGGGGGCAATGTTGTTGTCAAAATATTGCGTAACTGTCGGCGTTGTCTTATAGATTCAGCTAAAAGAGTCCAATCATCAGCAGAAATAACTGCCGTGGGGTGCAAACCGAACTTGTCTTCTAGATATCGACCATCGGTGTAAGCATTGTGCCCTTCCATTGCACCACAAGAACCTCTAGAACTTGCCAGCTCGAAAGAAGCTTCTTTTGACCCGAAATTAATAGCAGATAATATGTCCCTCGCAACAGAGCGAGACTCGTCAGAATCGTAATTCAAGCCCATCAAGATTAATAAATCGGATAATCCGCATATACCAATACCCAACCTCCTTTTAGACTGTGCAACGTCCCGACTTTCTGCATGAGGGAAATGATTTAAACTTGCTTGAACAGCATTATCAAGGGCTCTCGTCATGAGTTTTACAGCAGATGTAAGTCCTCCATAATTGTATGTCGACCCAGTTAAGAAATGGGCTACATTGATATATCCTAACTGATTAGTTTCCCCAGGGACCATGCCTGTTTCACAACATGTCGGTACAGAGGTGTAAGGTAAATGAGAGACGGGATTATCTCGGTTCATCCTGTCTAGAAAAACTATGCCAGGATCACCCGTTTCCCAGGCGGAAGTAGCAATTTCATCAAGGATGTCGGAGGCATTGACTAGCGTCCCATCACTCAAAGTAATATCTGTGCCACTCAAAGCCGCCTCCATAAAAGCTTCGGTAACATCAACAGATAAATTGAAATAAGTAATCTCAGGATGTTCTTTTTTTGCGCGAATAAAGCGCAAGACATGAGGATGGAAACAGGAAAGCATCGCCATATTTCCAATATATCTCTGATATTGTCCTGTTTGTGTTTCTTTATCACAAAATTTATTCAAAGCCAATAAATGTCCCACAGGATCATTATATCCACTTAAATTAAACCCAAGTCCCATATTTTTTTGATAATAGGCTCGAACAATATCAAGCGATCCGTCTTGAGTAAGATCAAGAGTAGGAGCAACAGCACATGATGATAATGGTAACTGACGTCCAGCATTGGTCATGCCAGGTGTTCCGGGGATACAGGCTCCGGACATAATCAGATCTCTAAAATCTGCTTTGAGTCTATGGACTACAGCTGATTGTGTCCCAAATTGTACTTCAGGGGCAAAAAAAGTATCAACAATCCGATCAAGCAACTCATCAGGTTGTTCTCCTGGCAGGAGAATACGGCCTGTCACCAAAACATCACTCCTATGCATGCCCAAAGCATTGAATGCCATTCGATCAATTTATTTTATAGAGAAGGAATGTACACTTGAATTTTAAAGAACACTAGCTGAAGTATGAAAGACAGAACGGTTGCATAAAACTGATGCAACTCCGTAATCCGTCCAAACTCCACCCTCAATCCCCCCAGATACCCTTATCCATCAGCAAATTTTTGATAACCGCTTGTCGTGGAATATTATACGAAATAAACCATTCAATAGTTTGATAAAAATCAAAGCTTAAATCATTGACCGATATAATCAGCGAAGAGTATGTTGACATCCCACTCGGTACAAAAAACGCCATGAACGAAGAAAAAATAATAGAAATGCTTCTCGATCACGAGGGTCGACTAGAACGAATCGAAAAAAATATGGCAACTAAGCAAGATCTGGCGAAAATATCTGGAACATTGGATCAAATTTTGGAAATTAGCATGAGTAACTCACAAGAGATCAAAATGACTCATCGGTCTATAGAGAGGTTAGATAATAAAGCCTCCGAACACGACAAAGCTATAGGACGAATACAACACAAGCTGGGTTTTGCATAAGATCAAACAGTGCAAACTCACCCCTCAGCTACAGGGAGAACAGCCCCTTATCTGTCGGCGAATTTTTGATAACCGCTTGTCGGGGGCACCAGGCCTTACTTAATAGAACCAGCTATTGGGTCTTTTAAAAAAACTTGACCTCGTACCACAAACGGGATACAATTTAAGCGTACAAACTAATCTCTATAAATTATGGCAACCAAAACAGCAATGATTCGCGCTCGCATGAAGCCGGAATTAAAAAACAAGGCAGAAACGATACTCGAAAGCCTGGGTCTCAAGCCTACAGAAGCGATAACGATGTTTTATACTCAAATTGTGCTAAAAAAAGGAGTGCCATTTAGTCTAGATCTTGAGACAGAAGATACCTCCGGCAACTATACATCTGTGAGTTCCGATGATGATCTTAAATCTTTACTTGGCTTGAACTAATGTACCAACTGCATATCCATAAGGATGCTGAAAAAGCTTTTAAAAAAGCTCCAAAGCGCATAAGAGAAAAAGCATTTATTTGCTTAAAACATTTTAGAGATAATGGGGTCAAAGATTGTCCGTATTCTATCGATACGCTGAAAGGCAAGTTTAAGAAATTCAAATATCTCGAAGCTAAGATCGGCAAAGATTATAGGATTGTTTTTAGAATAAATGAGCAGGATATTTATATCCGATACGCAGGAACGCATAATGCGTTGGGGACAGGGTAGTAGATTGTTAATCTATCTCTACCCCATGATATAAGAATCACGGAAGGAGCCATTTATAAGAGATTCTCGGGTTATAGTCCCTTCTTTTTTAAAGCCAAATTTTTCATATAGTCTTATGGCTTTCTTGTTCTCGGTATCAACTTTGAGATTGATTTTGCGAATAACGTCTGTTGTTTTAGCCCATTCAATCAAAGTCTCAATAATATTTGTGCCAATTTTAAGATTCCAAAACTCTTTCAAGACTGTAATGCCAAACTCGCCAGCATGCCTGGTCCTGGGTCTGGAGCCTCCATCAAAATTAGCGATAGAAACAACTCTGTCATCTATGGTGCTGACAAGAGAAAGCTTGTTATCAGTTTTTCTGTATTGTTTTATGACTTTTTTTTCTTCTTCTAAAGTCGGTCTGAATTCTCCCGGGCCGAAGGTCAAGAAATCAGATTCAGAGGCTACTTTCTCGAGATATTCGATACAGGAAGCTGCATCGTCGGATTTTCCTTCGCGAATAATCAAGAGCAGCCCATTCTCTAGTTGGATATATTTTGGTAACATTATTTCAAATTATACTGTTTTGAGGGGATGGAAGTAAATCCTCAGCCATGTCTTCGATCAGCTTTTCTGTGTCCTCCCAAGAGAGGCACGGATCGGTTATGGATAGGCCGCTCATATCGACTTCATGAGGCGCGCAGCCGTCAATTTTCTGGCTACCTTCTTTTATAAAACTCTCAAGCATAAATCCTTTGACCGTCTGCCGTAGCTCGGGATGGAAATGCAGGTTATTCATGACCTCGCGCACGACATCCATCTGGACGCGCGGATCTTTAACGTCGTTGATTTTGCAATTATCATGACTCGCATCAACTATGATTGCAGGGTTAAGTACTCCTGCGTCACGAAGATATTTCTGGGATTTGTACAAACTTGCCAAATGGTAGTTAGGGCCGTGAGCTCCACCACGAAGGACCAAGTGAGCGTAAGGATTGCCCTTTGTCTCGACTTGGTATCCGTCAAAAACCGCAGTATGTGGACGCTGCGCTGCAATAACTCCATTAACACCGATTTTGATAGAGCCGCTTGTAGGATTTTTCATGCCAACCGGACATTCGAGTACAGATGCGTGGATCCTATGTTCTTGATCCTCGGAACTTCTGGCTCCGATTGCAATCCAAGTGAGCAAACCTGCAAAAGCCTTGGAGTTATGGGTGAAAAGCGCTTCGTCGGCTATCGGCAGTCCCATCTCTACAAGCTTAACCATGAGGTCGCGAGTGTAAACTACGCCTTTCTCTATATCTGGCTCCGAAAAAGGATCTGGCTGATTGACAGGCCCGGTCCATCCAACGGTAGTACGAGGTTTTTGAATATAAACGCGTAATACAAGTTTGAGTTTATCCTTAACCTTCTCGTTTAAAGCAAGGAGACGGCGACCGTATTCGATGAGTGCATCGGCGGGCCATGCCGAGCAAGGTCCTGTGATAACTATCAGTCGGTCATCTTTGCCGGAAAGTATATCCATAACTTCTTTGCGATCTTGAATAACTCTGGCGGTCCCTTCGGCAGAAAGAGGATTTGCCGCAATGACTTCGTCATCGCTTGGTAATTTTTTGATTGTTTTGATTGTATCCATCATATGTAAGCATTTAAAAAGTAAAACCTGCTTCAATCAAAGCAGAAATGATGTGCGGGGGGAAGAGCGAGTGCCTGCTACTTCTTACCCCTGTTCTTGAAATAATAAATTAATCCGGCAGCGACATCTATAAATACGACAAGACGAATAAGACCCTGGCCAACGAGATATCCTCTTTGTTCGCATTCGTAAGGCGTGACGCAGTCGGGAACTATAAGAGCCATACTTACCCCTAAAACAGAGGCGATAATAATCACATCGGCGAGAAGCAATTTGAGTATGAATTTTTTTAGACCGGACTTCATAAGGTGTGATTATTTACCGAAAAACATTCTAGCAAAATGTCACTAGCTTTGGTAGTAAAAAAGTATTGACGGTGAGTAAACCCTCACCTACAATGTGAGCGTATCCTCACCACCCAGTCAAATGCAAACCTTCATACTTCTGTACATCGCAAAGATCGCCCTCGGCTTAATGCTTATCCCTCTATTTAGAGATTATAGGAGGAGGGAGCTTCGCCATGTGCGCGTACAAGCATGGCGAGACAGACACGGGAGTAGTAGGAGGTCGCACAGCACTTTATTCTAACCCCTACCCACTATCTCGCGCGAAGCGCTCCATCCCTAAATCCTAAATCCTAAATCCTGCCATAAATAAACATTCCATTCACTAATCCCTAAATCCTAAGTCCTAAATCCTAAAAAAACATGCTCACCGAAAAACAATCAGCATTGCTCAAATTCATAGGCCGTTATCAAATGGAAAATGGCGCTTCACCAACTATTAAGGAGATGCGCGAACATTTTGGTGTAAGCTCCGACAATAGTATCCTGAAACATCTCAATGCTTTGCAAGAGAAGGGTGAAATCGAGAAAGGAGATACGCCACGCAGCATCAAGATGCTAGGTAGCGTCAGGGAGATTATGGAGACGGCGAAGAATATAGTCAGCCTGCCTATCTTAAGTACGATTCCGGCAGGAGGAGCGACGATAGGAGAGCAGGAAGAGATAGGTCGAATGGAGCTGGGCAGTGACATGGTCAAGCGGCCGGATAGCTCGTTCATACTTCGCGTTACAGGGGAGAGTATGGAGGGGGCAGGAATATTTGCAGGCGATCACGTCATTGTAGGACAAGGAATCGAGCCAAAAGTAGGAGACATTGTAGTGGCTCTTGTTGACGGAGGTAGTACGCTAAAAAGTCTAGTAAAGACAGGAGGGAAATATTATCTACAGGCAGAAAATCCTGCCTATGAAGACATACATCCGCTCGAATCTCTAGAAGTTCAAGGCGTCGTGACGGGACTGATTAGGAGTTACTTATAAGTCCAGTAGCGGATAGACATCAATAGCAGGCTCCTCATAAGGATGAGCTGCTTTTACTTTCGAGATTATATCTGGCGCTTTGTCGCGAGGGCATATGGTTTCTATTCTTTCTTCATCGACCTCGGTAATTTCGTGAATATTGCCAGTATGAGGACTGCTGCCATCAAGTGGGCGGAACCGTCCTACGCCTTTTGACGAGAAAGAGCACGAGTCGTAATTGCCAATGTTGCCTGCTCCGGCTTCTGCAAGAACGCTGCGTATGGAGTTCGCATAATCCGAAGGAGTGTAGATGACGATTTTTACTAGATCCATGGCGAACTTTTAGAATAATAGAGATCTCTATAATGGAGCCGAGGATGGGACTTGAACCCACGACCTACGCGTTACGAGTGCGTTGCTCTACCAACTGAGCTACCTCGGCGAGACATACGTACTTTAAACAGCTTGAAAAAAATTCGCAATAGGGAGGCTTTCTCGCTATAATTCCACCCCTGGAGAAACGGAAGACAAATTCGCCTACACCCTACACCCTAAGTCCTAAATCCTAACCATATCCATGTCCAAGAAACTGACGCCAATGATGGAGCAATATAATGAGATCAAAGCATCTCATAATGATGCCATACTGTTTTTTAGACTTGGGGATTTTTATGAAATGTTTGGAGCTGATGCAAAAGAGGCCTCGGTCATTCTTGGCATAACGCTGACGGCGAGAAACAAAGGCGAGCACAGAACACCAATGTGCGGGATACCTTATCACGCAGCAGAAAACTACGTCGCCAAACTGACAAAAGCCGGCAAAAAAGTAGCGATATGCGAACAAGTGAGCGATCCGAGTTTGCCTGGAATCGTGAAGAGGGAAGTCATCAAAATAATAACGCCCGGAACGACATTCAATGATAGTATCCTTGATAAAAAAACCAACAATTTCGTTGCCAGTATTTTCCCTAAAGAGAACTATTTCGGTCTTGCGCTAGCTGACCTTACAACAGGAGAGTTCAAAGTAACGGAGATTAGCGGATACGGCGATCTCAAGGCGGAACTCACAAGAGTGCGGCCGTCAGAATGTGTAATCAGGCAGGATCTACTCGAGAGAGTCGACTTCAAAGAGTTCTTAGACTCCTTTGAAGATATGTATGTATTCAAGTTCGAAGACTGGAACGACCCGTACAAAACCTTGCTCGAGCATTTCAGCGTACGCAGTATGGATGGATATGGAGTCGAAAGATGGCCTTTTGGAATGCGTGCGGCGGGGATACTGCTAAGTTATTTGAAATCGACTCAGAAGACAGACCTTAGGCATATAACAAAAATTTCATCATACAGTACGGAGGAGACGATGCTGCTTGACGAAGCGACAATACAGAATCTCGAGATCATAGCCACTCTAAGGGAAGGGAAAAAAGACGGATCACTACTCGGCGTAATAGACGACACAATAACCTCAATGGGAGGAAGATTGCTTAAGAAATGGCTGCTTCGTCCACTGCTCAGCAAAGACGAAATACAGAAACGTCTCGACAGCGTGGAAGAACTGGTCAAAAAACAGACAATCAAGCGCTCGCTGGAGGGTAGCCTTAAGCAAATTCTTGATTTGGAGAGATTAGTCGCCAGACTTAGTTGCGAAAGTGGGAACGCCAGAGATCTGATCGCTATCAAAACTTCACTTCAGGTCATCCCTGAGATCAAAAGGGCTCTCAAAGACGCGAACTCAAAACTGCTCGTAAGCGCGAGGCAGAATTTGAAAGAGATAAAAAAACTTGTAGACTTAATAGAAACGGCGATACTCGATGAACCGAAAGTCACACTCAAAGACGGAGGACTTATTAAAACAGGATTTTTCCGCGAACTCGATGAGCTCAGAAGCATAAGCAGCGAAGGAAAAAGCTTCATAACGGATTTGCAAAACAAAGAAATAAAACGAACGGGGATATCATCGCTCAAAGTGAGATACAATAGAGTGTTCGGATATTACATTGAGATCAGTAAGACGAATCTGAGTCTTGTGCCAAGCGACTACATCCGCAAGCAGACACTTGTTAACGCGGAGAGATTCATCACTCCGGAACTCAAGGAGTACGAAGAGAAAGTCTTAACCGCAGAAGATAGAATTGTAGAACTCGAGCATAAGCTTTTTCTTGAGATAAAAAGTCAGGTCTTGGAGCATTTGGAAGGGATACAGAGCAACTCACTCATTATTGCGGAGCTCGATGTTTTGCACTCATTTGCGCAAACAGCGCTAAAGAATCGCTATACAAAACCTCTCATCAACAATAAGCAAAGGCTGGTAATCAAAAACGGACGACATCCGGTTGTCGAACAGATGACATTCGGCAGAACATTCATACCCAACAGCACAGATTTGGATAACGAAACAAATCAATTCGTACTGCTTACAGGTCCGAACATGAGCGGAAAATCGACCTACCTAAGACAGGTTGCGCTGATCACGCTGCTGGCACACATCGGTTCATACGTTCCCGCAGGGGAGGCTGATATATGCCTGACAGATAGGATCTTCACGAGAGTGGGAGCATCGGACAATCTGACAAAAGGGCAAAGCACTTTTATGGTGGAAATGCAGGAGACCGCAAACATAATCAATAACGCGACACACAGAAGTCTTATCATCCTTGACGAGATAGGTCGTGGTACAAGCACATACGATGGCATGAGTCTTGCATGGTCCATTTGTGAATATGTCCACGACAAAATCAAAGCAAAGACACTGTTCGCGACTCACTATCATGAGCTGATTGCGGTGGTTGATAGGCTGGAAAAAGGATCAAATTTCCACGTCACAGCGAAAGAAGACGCTCAAAAAGGGATAATTTTTCTCTACAAAGTTCTCGAAGGCGGAATAAGCAAAAGTTATGGGATAGAAGTTGGCAAACTCGCCGGCTTACCTGTAGAAATCACAGAAAAAGCGATTCAGATTCTCGAAGAACTGGAAGAAGGAGTGTTGGAAAAGAGCATCAAAGAGAGACTCAAGACAGGCAAAACCCGCGTACCGGAATCGCAAATGGCCCTATTCGACAAAGCAACAAGCACTTACGCCGCTTCCCGCGAACCGGGCAAGCTAACGCATCCAGCCCTTGAAGCTTTGAAGAAGCTTGATATAAATACTATGACGCCGCTCGAAGCATTGAAAAAACTAAACGAGCTGAAAGACTTATAGAAACAAACGTTTCGCGCAGCGAAACTCCATCCCTACACCCTACACCCTATCCAAAATCAAAAACAAAAATTCCTGGAAGCACTCAACAGACGATACGTATCGGTTATTTTTGATATAGATGGAACGATAACAGAGATTGGTGAGCAGGACATGCCTGTCGCTTTGGCCAAAAAGATGGCGGACTTGAGCCTGAAAATGCCGATAGCCTTCGGGACGGGGCGCATCATGGAGCACCTCCAAGGTCATATTGAGCAAATCCTAAGATTCTCAAAAGATCCTGAGACAACAAAAAAGAACTGGTACATCATCGGAGAGAACGGCGGAGCAGGACATTGGTACAACCCTGATTCTAAGTCTTACGAGGAGTTTTATAGAGTCGATTGGGACAGCAGTTTGATCGATAGGCAAAAGCTCAAGGCTCTTATCTCGAAAGAGGCTAAGCAGCTAATAGAGTCAATCAGTATAAATCAAACGCAGTTTCTAATTAGACCGTACCGAGAGGGTGTGCCAATTGGGCAAGTCGCCAAAAACACCGCGAAAATCAAAGAGATCGCAGACACAATCATGAGATCTTACAAAGGGCATAATGAGTTTGAAGTCTTGGATTCCAGTATCGCAGTACATATAAACCCAAAAACCGCCAACAAAGACCTGGGGGTCCGCATGTATGCAAAGCTGCTTTCCGCGAAGCTGGGGATACAGTCAGGAGAATCTGCAAGAGATATCATGGTTATTGGAGATCAAGCAGGGCCGGGCAGGAACGACTACGAGTTCTTAAAAGGAGACATCGGAACGCCATTCACAGTCGGAGATTTGGACCACGTGGCGGAGTGGCCATTACCTGTTTTTGATGGAGACAATGTTATAAAAGGTCCTGAAGGGACGCTATATCTTATAGAGAAGGCAAAATTCGGCTTGCGCTAAGACCGCCACTTTGTTATCCTCACCGCGCCTAAAAATATACTTTCTGCTCTTGAAATAGGCATTTGAGAGCTCTAACCGTAGAAAGACATGACGCAGTCAAATGAAAATGCTCGATCATACGAGCTTATGCTGGTACTAAAAGCTGACAAAGGCGACGATGCTATCCAGCAGCACGTGGCCGATATCAAGAAACTAATCACCGATCTGGATGGTGACGTTTTCTTCGAGGACGTATGGGGTCGTAGAGAGCTTACATACAGAATCAGGAAAGAAGGCGCAGGTTACTACGTTGTACTCGATTTCAACATTGATGGTAGCAAACTCAAAGAGATCAGTGATCACTTGCGTATAGATCAGATGATCTTGAGGAGCTTGCTTACTAAGACACCTGATGGCTACAAGCCAACGGCAATTACGGAAGCAGATCTCGAATGGACCAAGAGGATTAAGAAAGATGACGAAACTGAGGAGAAGGAAGAGGAAGCTGAAAAGCCTGTAAAAGAGAAAGCGGTACGCAAAAAACCAGAAGTAAAAGAAGAAGTAGTAGCATTGGAGCCACGGGCAGAGGAAGAAGAGGTTGTCGAAGAAGCGCCGGAGGCTGAAGAAGCTGCTCCCGAAGTCAAGGCAGAGGAAGAAGCGCCAGAGGAAGCTCCTGCGAAAGAAAAAAAGAAGGAGAAAAAAGCTCCTAAGGTAGAGGACGAGAAGAAGACAATGGACGACCTTGATGAGAAGCTCAAGGCGATCATGAATGATACGGATTTGGATATTAGCTTATAGAGGTTCCTAAATATACAATTTTAACATTTTTACAAATGAGGACAGTTAACAAAGTAATTCTAATAGGAAACCTAACACGCGACCCTGAGCTGAAAGAGACTCAGAATGGTCAAAAAGTAGTCACTTTTGGTGTCGCTACAAACAGAGAATGGACAACCAGCACGGGTGACAAGCAGGAATCTGCAGAGTTCACGGAGTGTGTAGCTTGGTCCAAGCTTGCTGAGATATGCGCGAGTCTGCTGACAAAGGGCAAACTTGTTTACGTAGAGGGATATTTGAAGACAAGATCTTGGGATCAGCCTGATGGGACTAAGAAACACAGGACAGAGGTTGTAGTCGAGGACATGGTTATTTTGGAAAAAAGGCAAGGCAGAGCCGGAGGCGAAATGATGAATGATAACGACGCATCAATGATGCCTGCGCGCGACGAAGAAATGCCGTTGGACGACGACCTCTCTTTCGAAGGATAAGACCCAAATGTTCGCTATATATTAACTCCAAGCTTAAGATGAAAAAATGCCGATTCTGTAAAGAAGGTATAAAGCACATCGACTACAAGAGAATTTCTCTCTTGAGGCCACATATTACGAGCTTTAACAAAATACAAGCACGTAGATATAGTAACCTCTGTTTGAACCACCAGAAACAGATGTCGAACGCAGTAAAAAACGCACGAATTGTTGCACTGCTTCCTTTTGTGCCGTAAGGAGTCCTTGACTTTTATGCGAACCAAGGCATAAAACATACTCCTGTAAAGACTTCACATGTTCCAAAAAGCTGAAGCAGCAAAATGGGCTTGTGGGCGCAAGAAAGCGCTATAACTAGATAACTCCAAAAACGCCTTTGCAATGCCTCAGGTGTTTTTTTGTACGTACAGGATTGTTCCAGAAGAGAAAATGTGGTAAAATAATAAGATTTAAAACACATAAGAATGACTGAAAGGAATTACCCACACGACACAACGCTACTGCAGTGGAAAGCACCGGAGTACGTTAAGTACCAAAAAGGACCTATCTGGACAACGATAGCAGGTTCAATGACGGCTGCTTTGATAGCTTATGGAATACTCAGTGGATCGTGGAGTATGGCGGCTGCGTTTTTAGCATTGTCTCTGGCTTATTACGTCCAGCACAAACAGGAGCCAAGAGAAGTGATCATAGAGATAACAGAGCTGGGAATCAAGGCCGCAGGACAGCTGTATGCATGGAGTCACATGAGGGCGTTTTGGATAATTTACGAACCACCAATCGTCAAGACTGTGCATCTAAGATTTGCAAAGAAGCACAAACAAGATTTGATATTGCAACTTGGAGATCAGAGCCCGGTAGAGGTACGAAAAATGCTCTTATCTCAACTCCCGGAATGGGAAGGCAAGGAAGAGGCTCCTCTTGATGCTCTAGTTAGAGCTTTAAAACTTTAAAAAAATATGGCAGACGATCAAGGTAAAAAATTAGACAGAGTTCTCGAGCAGTCGGGCGAAAGCGCGGAAGAAAAGTTTAAAAAAAGAAGCAAAAGCCTGATAGGAAGGAACATCGTTGCGATGCCAAAAGGGGATTACGTTGCAAACGCTGTCCAAGATGAATTCAAGGACGACGTGGCACGCTTGATGACTGCGAATCAGATCGAGCTTAATAACAAGCATGAATCCGAGGCATCTTCCGCGACGTCTCAGTACGAAACGGCGCGCAAACAGATTCGCGATAAGTACAAGGAAGAGCTTACCGCACTTCACAACAGATACGTGTCTGTGATGAAAGCTTATGGCAACAAACAGGGAGAAAAGCGCACAATTGATACAAAAGAGGAGGTTTATGAATTTACGAGATTCGGGTTCGCAATGCTCAAAAACATGAACCTGCCGGAACTCGTCAACGCTGTCGGCGAAGACATGATTTACAGAGAGGCTGACGAAAAAGACAAGAAGATGTTCCCGGTTATCGACAAGTTATCGCAAGGACAGAATTTGGAGCCTCAAGACTATTCGGATATTGCGGAAAGAATGACTAATTTGAGCGAAATAGACCTGAGCAACCTGAAGATAGACCAGAAAAAAATGGACGAAACACTTAGCACGATATCAAAAACAACTGTGCTATCTGCCGCGATGCTGCTTGATGAAGGACAGAGATTTGAGTTGGCTCAAGCACTTGTAAGAGAACATGGAGAAAAAGGAGCAAAAATAGTCCATGAGCTTACAAAAATGGGGTACTTCACCGCTGTTCAAACGGAGGAGATCTTCGATAAATATTACACTACACCCGGAGCAGCTAGAAGCATGCACGAAAAGGCCGCAGCAGACGGCACATACGCGAGAGGTCAGCATGAAATGGCGGAGCTTAGGGGAGAAGCCGTAGAGGGTCTGGATAAGTGGTTCCATAAGAACTTCGCGAATCATTCTTTGTCATACAAGAACGTCATCAACTACGAGATTATAGCGAGAGCTGCATTGGCGGTGGCGGTATTGAATATAGTCGTCAATCTCAAGAATAAAGACCCGGAAGCGGTACTGATGAATGTACCTATGTGGGGTGGTCTGGCTGCCGGAGCTTATATCTACAACGATGTGACTCAAGGAGGAGTGGAGAGAGCTTTGACAAAAGAAACAGATGTGGAACAGAGAAAGCGAGAAAAGAAGGAAATGGAGAGAAAGTTCAAAGAGAATTTCACGAGTCATCCGCAGTTGGCTAATTGGTTCGAGAACAATCTCGACGCGGTTAACACTGGATTCACGGTGGCAAATCCAAAGAAAGAGAACGGTCCTTACACGATCACGCCGGAAGCTATGGGCGTTTCTAGTCCTGGAGAGAAAGATGGTAGAAGTGAGGATCAATGCATACAAATAGTCAGTTCATGGCACAGGCTACTTTATTTCGATTTGGACAAGAAAACGGTGCAAGATCAGAAGACGTACATAGACGATGTCCTACATAAACAAATAAATTAAAAATGGCCGAACTTGATCCTACAACAAGGAGAGTTATGGAAGAGAGGCTTATGCCAGCGGCAAAGAATCTACTCGGGAATAGAGGCAGCTCCGAAGTGCAGCAGCTACTAAAAGCCGGCGAAAACGCAACGGCGGAACAGAAGAAGAAAATCGCCGAAAAATACCTCGCACCTTTCTTCGGAGAGGGGTCGGAATATGGTGATATTTTGCTCGACGAAATATTAAAAATAGCATCAGACCAAGCAAAGCTTGATGCCGTAGACAAAGCCCTATCCAACTCACCTGTTAACGCAAGTATAGATTTTAATCCAAACAAATTTTTGGAAAGAGCCGCAAGGCAGATGACAGGGAACTACGAAGGTACTGAGAATCCGAATTCCGGCAAAGACATAGACAAGATTCTTGCTCCGATGACTACGCCTACGCAAGATTTAAAAGGCGAGCAGGAGACCGATGGAAGAGCGAGAACACAGTCAAGAGTGGAGATCCAGGAGCATGAAGCGGGAGTTCCGGTTCCGCCTCCACCACCTCCGCCGGGGTTCAAAATCACAATTACGGAAGAAGAGGAAGGCGGGGAGGACTACATAGGAGGCCAGATGGAAGGCTCAAAAGCGCAGGATCAACCCGATTCCGCGATGCCTGGTGCGGACGCAAAAACAGCTCGAGAAGCGAAGAAAGAAGGCTTAAATAAAGATAAAAAACGCGAAAAAGACGCATCGTACAAGGACGAAATGGCGGAGAACATACAGCAGCAACAGCATATGGCGGCAGCGGAAGTAGCGAGAGGCGAGGCGGAAGCAGCAGCAGAAGCGGAGCAGGCGGAAATGGACAAGAAAAAAGAAGGCACAACACTTGTTGGAAAACTAAAACACCCGGCCGTATTAGCCGGCTTGACCGTAGGAGGCGCGGCAGCAGGAATAGGTAGTTTGTTGGGTCTTGATTACGGCGTAAACACATTATTCTCATGATGAAAAAATCAGAAAAAATCAGCAGATTCGCGCAGAGCTTAGCCGCTAGAGCAGTTCCGATGATGATTATAAGCTTCGTACTTGTCGGGGTTCTCTTCCCGGACACAGCTTTTGCGGCTAGTGACGAGCTAGACAAAGCCCTCCTTAAATTGCAGCAGACTATCAATGTAGGGTTTGGACTGGTCCATGCTACGTTCTGGCCTATTCTGCTTATGATAGGAAGTTTGATGGACAACGATCTGATTTTTGGGCCGGGAATTGGAGAGAGGCTTAGAGAGATATGGGTTATAATGAGGAATATAGTGAACATCGCATTCGTATTTTTGCTTTTGGTGGTGGCTTTTTATAATGTTACGGGCTTGGGAGGAGAAGGTAATTTCGCGCTTAAGACAGTTTTGCCGAAATTCGTACTCGCTTTGGTGGCGGTAAATTTCTCATTCTTGGCATGTAAAATTATTCTCGATGCGGCCAATGTTGTGTCGATGGCGGTATACGACATCACAGGGTCAATCGAGGACTACGATGCGAGCGAAATCAAATCGCAGATGGAGTACATGCTATGTAACGATCCAACGACGATATCTAATACGGGGGCGGGTACAACTGTCACTACCGCAAGTTCGGCATCCTCAAGCGGAACGGACAGCGCTGCAGCAGCCGAGTCATCTTCTTCCGAAGGATGGAGCTACAAGAATGCGAATCCAATCTCAAAAGCTTTCTGCTGTTCGTCTAATACGGAGGGAGATGAAACTTGTACAACGACAGGAGAGACGCCACAAACAATAACTGCATCTAAAGCAGACACGGAAGACGAGCGCAAAATTTTCGGGGCGTTTAATGACGCGGGGAAGAGTTTTTTTCGGCAAGTTGACCAGAACAATATAGGTATAATCATGGCCATCAACCTTGGAAGTCTTAATCACTTAACCGAGGTTGCAAGTAGTAAAACAGGGGTGGGCATTAAGGATCTTCCCATCAACACTCTCTTCTCAATATTGATGTACGTCGTGTTCGGTTTTGCATACGTGGCGCTGTTTATAGTGCTGCTGGCGAGACTGGTAGTCTTATGGTTCGTAATAGCATTGTCTCCGCTGATAGCGCTGACAATGGTAGTGCCACAGATCAATCAGTACGCATCAGAGCTTAATTTGACGGAAAAATTCATGCAGCATTTAATAGCTCCTATCATCATAGGACTATCGATGTCGATAGGCTATTTGCTTACCGATAAAATCAAATCGGAAGGGGCTGCAGGAATAGATATAGGTGGTATCGGTAATAGCAGCGTTGAGTCACTTACGGATGCCGGAGGTGCCGGTACATTTCTGGCTCCAAACGTCAGCGATCTGCAACAGCTAATGATTATATGTATCGCGGTCGCGGTTGTGTGGCTTGGCGTATTTGGCGCAGCGGACAAGACGATTGCCAGTTCGGTTACCAGCCCGATCAAAGAGTTCGGTACCAAAGCGGCAAAATTCCTGGCAAAGCTTCCAACTTACGCTCCTATCGTACCGATCATGACACGGGAAGGAGAGCAAGCGAAGCCTTACAGTTTTGCCGAAATTACGGGGGTCTTAAAAACGCTTACCGACAAGCCTGAACAATGGGCAAGTGATAGAAGGAGAAACCTAGAGATAGAACTTGGTATAACTAATCCGGTTACACCTGAATTCGAAAAATTATTGCAGAAATACAAGGCAAGCACAGGTACTAAGAATGATAAAGCGGAGGTTGTCAAAACTATGCTTGGAAACATAAGAACAGACGCCGATTACAAGGAGTTTAGAGATAACGTACTTACGCCTGCCGGGATTAATGCACCTCAAACGCGAGACTCATTTGATAACTGGTATGCGGGTGAAGGATATAAAGAGTTTAATAAACAACTTGATCCGACAAGTCCATTCACAGGCACTGAATATACGGACAAGACAGGGGCGAAGAGCGGAGAAATGACTCAACAACAGAGCATAGCTCAATTCAATACGTTGTACTCAGGTAGCGCTACAGGCGACACCAAGGAAGCAAAAGTTGGAGCTGCCGCGGACAAGATGATCGCAGATAAAAAAGTCGATGATCCGGCCAAAAAAACTGATCTGACAGAGTTGCTGTCCAGAGTTACAAATGATGACGGTAGCATCGACGAAGCCAAAATGAAAAGAATGAGATTCGACCCTCAGGGAAGACTAATGATCGCCGCATCATTGAAGGAAATACCTGCGCCTGGACAAGGAGGTGGCAGTGACGACGGCGGTAGTGGCAACCCTTCAGACGGCCCTGCCGAGTAATTCTAAGCACTCAATCGAACCGAATGTTCATAAAAACCATATACAATTTATTCGAAAGTAAAAAATCACTACTACATAGTGATAGATTCTTGTATATGGCTGGAGGAGGAACTGGAACACCGGGAGGCGGAGGAACTGATGACCAAGGAAGGCCGGTGACGGCGGACGACCAAGGCCAGCCGGATTTGGAAACAGAGGGACTGGCGGGAGCGGAGGCAGCAAAAGCTGCAGCCATAGACGATTTATCTAGGATCAAAAGCAGTATAGCGGCCATCGATGTGAACAGTAACAACGGCGAAATATTCAGCGAATTCGACGACTCGATTTTGGAAATCGCAGATCATGATTACAATATCAAGTATTTGCTTTGGTTACAGAAATTGATCGAAACAAAAGGTAGAACCACCAGATGGTTCTTGCCACCGGAGATTGCAGGAAAAATAGGAGGACACGTCAATGAGATGACAGCATTATATCAACGGCTTAATGCAGGAGCAGGTCAGCCACAGCATAATTTTGATGCATTAAGACTGGATGATAAGGCGGTAAGAAAAGAAGCAGTAAGCGCCATTAGAGACCTTATAGGGCAGACCAAAGATGCTCGCGAGAAAAGCAGACAAAAACTGCTCGACAGAATAGACGCGACATTAATGACGACGATAGACGGGATCGAAAGCAGGGATATAGATGACGGGAAGAAAGATGCTCAGAAGAAATTGGTCAAGTCAGCACGCAAGACATTGGTGGAAGTAAAAGCAAGCAGCAAGCCTTTTGAGACACAGTACAATGACAGGATTAAGATATTGGAATATCTCAAGACGCACGATGCGATGCTATGGGAGAGCGAACAAGACAAGGCGACTTTCGAGGCGGACAAGGAGTCCTTGACCCCGGAAGGACTTAGAGCAAAGATCAAAGATTTGCGAGCAAGGAAAGCGGCAGAAGTAGATCCATATTTGGCTCAGATAAAAACTAAAGCTGACCAGCTGGAAGCAAAAGTGGATGGCAAAGTCAGACGTGCTATTGAGGAAACGTTTAAAGACAACGATTCTCTGCGTGGAGAGCATTTAAAAAGGCTTGATAAAGTTAAAGAACAACTCGAGGGCTGGAGAAATATCAACTTTTTTGACATAGCTTTTGGAACAGGATCAGTCGATTTGGCAAGCATGATAGGTTCCGACGGGAAGATGCTTTCTGACGAAGATTTGAAAAGCAAAAACATCTCACCGGGAGCGGAAGACTGGATCGCCTTATCGGAGGCACATGGTGTGTCTGAAGATGTACGCAAATCAGCATTATTAACGGCTGCAGACATGCTTATGGTTGCAGAGAAGACGATGGGCAGACCGAAGGAGGTGCTGGACATGACAATGATGGACTATGACAAAGAGATAGACAGATACATAACCAATATTACCGAAGTAGGAGAGCCACAAGGAGGATATACGATATATTTCCTTTCGCTCTACGACTTCAAACACATGGGTGAGAAGCTTGTTGAATGGGCAAAGAGGAAATACAACAGGCGTAGTGATAATCTGCTAGGCCGCTTCGGAGTATCGCTGCTTAGTGACTTGCCGGGCCCGCTCAAAACTGCGGCAAACGAGTTCGACAGATTGAAAGAACAGTCCGAGCTTGATGAAGTTAATCAATACAAGGAATCTTATTCGAACAAAGACGCGTGGCAGGTCATTGAAGTAATGCACAATACGAGAAATCAGGACGAAATGAAAGCATGTATGTACCTATTGGCGGATTTAGGGCGTATCAGATGGGACGACCCTCAGATATGGAGACAACTTATGTATTTTGGTCATGGAGCGATCCAGTTCGATACGGAGAACCCTGAAAACGAAGTAAGGAATCAGGGTAGGCTCCATGAAAAACTACAGAAGATAGTAGGTGTGATATGGGATTTTGATACATTCCAAACTTGGCAGAGTACAAACGAGTCGAACTACTCGTCAAAGATGGAAAGTCACAAAGATTTTTGTGACAAAAATGCTGAGTCAGAAGGTACATTAGATCTCGTTTTGAAACAGGATCTTGAAAGTTTCAAACGTGATATTACGGCTGGCAAAGTACCGAAGATTGATCCGCAGAGATTTGAAAAGATGATCCACTACAATATCGAGTTTGGAAAAGGTTCGCCGGAAGGCAAGTTGTATTACCTTATACAAGGTATAGCATGCGGACTTCTTTCAAGAGATACTGCGTCACGTATTAATAGTAAATGGATTAATGCATATCCTGTTATTGACGTATTTGGATCTGAAACAGAGGCTGGTAGTAAGCCTACGATGGATGATATACGCAGATGGGCAAAACTGGATGGTGACAAAAACGAGCCGGATGCGGCTTTCCACCACTGGTTCTATACATACGTTATGCACAGGCCAAGGGTTTATCAACGTGTCGACAAAGCTCTGACTCAAGGTATGGGACAAGACCACGATGATGCCACATGTTGGTTCGGTGCGATGAGTGCGAACACCGCGAAAACTATTCTTAGTCAAAATGCGCAAGGTTTCCGTATGCCTATGACAGGTTATCAGAACGCCACGGTTGGTATGCTTCACTACTTGGATACCATTATGGAAGGCTATCCGGAAATGGGTGAAGATCCAAGAGATGAGACGAGCGGATACAGTCAAATTATTAGGTTTGCAAACATGTTCACAACATTCGATGGTATTACCGCTGGAAGAATGTTTAAGGAAAGAACGGACTTCTTTAAGTGGAACGGAGAAGAAGAAAGGCATCCCAGATCCGATGGTGTATACAAAACAGCTTACGGGCGGAACAAGATGACTACTCAAAACTATCTCAACACTATGCGTGGATATCTGTCAGCCCTAGAGCCGGAATTCTTCGATTTTCTATTCCATTCCCAGTCCAAAACCAATGACCAAATACAAAAATTCTGTCAAAAGAAGCAAGAAGAGTACGGAGTCACAGATCTATTTGGCCCAGGAGGAGTTCCTCAAAATGCAGACCAACTACATCAGTCAGTATCAACCTTCCTCAAGTTCGTATTAGCCACTACAGAAGGCAGAGAGAGAATAAGAACCATGAGGGCATCAGTCATACAAGATCATAGGTCATGGGAAGCAGCTCAGAAGCGTGAATCTTCATCGTTCCTGACCGTTAAAGAAAGGGTCGCAAAAGCTTTGGACAAGCAAGTAGAGCCTACAGCTCATGGTGGAGTGCACGTTCCAACTCAGCGGCACTCATAGATGTCTGCTCCTTGGTCTCATAATCCCTGACTGTTACTGTTTTTTCGGCGACTTCTTTCTCGCCGACAACGAGCATATAAGGGATCTTCTGCATCTCCGCGTTACGGATTTTTTTGCCGAGGCTCTCGTCGCTTCTGTCGATCTCGACCCGAACACCAGCATCATAGAGCTCCTGATACATACTCTCCGCATAGCCTAAGAACTTCTCGCTGACAGGTAAGATAACAGCCTGCACAGGTGCGAGCCATGCTGGGAACGCACCGGCATAATGCTCTGTCAGAATACCTGCAAACCGTTCGAGAGATCCATAGAGTGCGCGATGAATCATGATAGGTCTATGTGATTTGCCATCTTCTCCCGTATATTCAAGGTCGAACCGCTCAGGCATTGAGAAATCGAGCTGAATAGTGCCGCACTGCCAAGTTCGCCCAAGGCAATCTTTGACGTGATAATCAAGCTTTGGCCCATAGAATGCACCATCGCCTTCGTTGATAACATAAGGGAGTCCGGACTCATCAATCACTTCTTTGAGAGTCTTTTCTGCAAGTTCCCACACCTCATCTGACCCGATAGATTTCTCGGGACGAGTGGAAAGCTCAACATGATACTCAAATCCAAATGGCGCATAAAGTTTGCCCATAAGCTCCATCACTCCTTTTAGCTCATCTTTGACCTGATCTTCGCGGCAATAAATATGCGCGTCATCTTGGGTGAAAGCTCTGACGCGGAACAGGCCATGCAGTACGCCGGATTTCTCATGTCTGTGCACAAGTCCGAATTCACCACTGCGAATAGGAAGATCACGATAAGAACGCCTGCGTGTTTTGTAAACGAGCATTCCACCGGGGCAGTTCATAGGCTTGACGGCGAAGTCAGCCTCGTCAATCTCCGTAAAGTACATATTCTCTTTGTAATTGTCCCAGTGCCCCGACCTGTGCCAAAGCTCCTCGTTAAGAATGATCGGAGTAGCGATAATGTCATATTTGTACTCGCGATGCAGCTTGTACCAATGCTTCTTAAGTTGCTCGAGTAATACAACGCCCTTCGCATGCCAGAATGGGAACCCCGGCCCTTCGTCATGAAAACTGAAGAGATCGAGATCCTTACCAAGCCTTCGGTGGTCACGCTTCTTAGCCTCTTCCAGCATGGTCAAATGAGCTTCGAGCTCTTCACGAGTCGAAAAACAGACTCCATAGATCCTCTGCAGCATCTTGTTCTTCTCATCGCCACGCCAGTACGCTCCGGCTATGGAAGTCAGATGGAAAGCACCAATCTGTCCCGTATGATCCACGTGAGGTCCGCGACACATATCGACAAAAGTCATATCGCCATCCCGCATATGATTCTCAAAAAAACTAATCTCGGTTTCACCTTGCGCCGCAAGATCGGACGCCATCTCGACTTTGTAATTCTGGTCAGCTTTGGCAAGAACCACTTTTGCATCCTCGACAGACACTACCTTCTTCTCAAAAACCTGACTCTGTTTCATGATTTGCTTCATTTTTTTCTCAAGAATAGGCAAATCTTCGGGTATCAAAGTCCGCGGAAGGTCGAAGTCATAATAAAAACCATTGTCGATGTCAGGACCAATGCCAAGCTTGGCATCAGGGAACATTTCGAGGACGGCTTGCGCCATCACATGCGCGCATGAATGACGCATTGTTTCTACCGGAAAAGTTGATTTACTCATGGAATTTAGGGTTTAGATTGATGGATAACTACTACTAACTACAAACTACTAACTAACGTAGCGCTAGGGTCCCTAAAAGGGACGGTTCCACCTGGCTTCCTCCCGGAGGTCTGTTACGGGGAGGCACTTTTGTCTGTAATGATTCTGATTGCGGATGGTACTTACTCAGATTCTTGCTTGGAAGGCTTTCAGCCAAGGCCTTCTTTCTCTTTTAAGCAGATGTGCAAAGCAGCATGTTCCGCACAAAGATCGTAGTCATAAGGGGAAGCATTGTCAACTACATCTCTTGCAGTTTCATCACAAGAGTGATGATTTTTGCCATCTCGCCCAGAGCTATAGTACGTTCGGGACGCATATAGCCATCTCCATAACCAGATACGATGCCTTGCGCATAAGCATGAATCACGTAAGGCGCATACCAAGCATCGATGTCTACGTCGGGGAATGGGTTTGCTGGCAAATAGTAGTAATCCAAAAGAGCATCTCCATAGAGTGTCTCAACATCATCATGCGTAATCAAAAAAACTATCTTAAGAGCTTCGGCTCTGTTGATAGTCCAGTTAGGATGGAAAGTGCCATCGGGATACCCCTGGATGATGCCGTTTTCATAAGCGGTGATTATGTACTCGGCGCCTTCGTCATATATCGTCATATCCAAAAAAGGCATGTAAGTCGCTTCGGAAACGACGTTTACGTCGAGCAGATCCATCGCCGCCTCGAGGAACTCAATGCGACTCATCTGCTCCTCCGGATCGAAGAGGTAGCTGATAACTTGAGACTCGATACTGTCGCCGGAAGCAGACTCGTTTATTTGATTAATAAGTGTGTTCTCATAAAAATCTTTCAAGTAAGGCTCGGCCCAGTGGCCGTTAAGCTGTGACACGACTTCCGTGTTCCATGTGGATTCAAAATCGTTAACAACTTCAGCGACATCGTCTGTCGGCGGCACTTCAATCTCGACCTCGACTTCAACCTCGGCGACTTGATCATTATTGGAAGACGAACCGCCTCCGGTATATGTGTAGGTATTCCCGAAGCCGGCTCCTCCGCCGGTTGGACTGCTGCCGGAAGATGAGCTGGAGCTTATAATGAAGCTGCGACCACCGGAATTAACGGAGTTGCCGTACGAGTCTAGCGCCATAACATAAACGGCATACATGGCGCCGGAAGTCAGCCCTGTCATCGGTGCCGTACTTGTAGCCATGCCGGAGACATCTCCATAAAGAGTGTAGCTGCCGGCCGTTGAGAGCTTGTAATAAATCTGATATTTGTCGAAATTGCTTTCGGTAGTCACAGGGATCCAGACCAAATTGAGAGAAGTCGATCCGACGGAACTCGCGTATATGGTACTGGTAAATCCACCGGAAGGCGCGACTTGGTCCAGTACGAAAGCGTCGGATGTAAGTATGCTGCCGACTTCGGTGCCATCATAAGGGGTAACACGGATTTGCGCATTTGATATATCGGCAGTGCCAAGATCGGAAGCAGCGTCCCATACGGCGGTGATTGTGTTGTTGCCGGAAGAGGTTGTAACGTACCCGGTGGCATTACCGATTTGGTAAGTATTGTCGTTTTCAACATCGGGAGTGCCATGAGTGGCGGCTATGTCGGAAACAGTCTCGGAAATTGTAGCCTTCACCCAAGAGCTGCCAACATTGTAATAAACGCTGAATTGTAAAGTGTCATCGTTGTCCGAGTCGCCGGCGATGAACGATAGATTAACCTTGCCGTTGCCATTGGTTGTCTGTGCCGCAGTGAGTGACGAAGCGGTGGGAAGGCCGTTATTATTAACGGAAACAGTAGTTGATTGAGCGGTATTGCCATAGCCGTCGATAGCCCAAATCCTCAGATAGTAAGTGGATCCTCCCATAAGTCCGGTAATTGTCGTAGTGGTAGTGCCGGCGGTACTCAAATTGCCATCATTGCTGTTGTCCCACTCGGATGCGGTTCCCGTGCGATTCTCAACATCGCTTTGATTGGTGCCGTACCAGATCTCATAATGGTTGAAATTTGTGTCGCTTGCGGCATCCCAACTCAGAGCTATCGTAGTGGATGTGTTTGCTGTCGATTGGAAGCTGCCAAGACCCGTAGGCGCGCTATTGTCTATGATGAATGTGGAAGAGGTTTGGGTTGTTCCCGTGCCAGTACCGTCATAAGGTGTGATGCGTATTTGGGCGCCGGAAGTGTCGGCGGTAGGTTCATCGGTTTGAGAAGTCCATCCCGCACTAATCGTATTAGCGCCGGAAGAGGTTGTGATATATCCTGCCACATTACCTATTTGGTGCACATTGTCGTTCTCAACATCGGGTGTACCGTAAGTGGCGGTCGTATCAGCGAGACTCTCGGAGATGGTTGCCTTGTTCCATCCGGCTCCGATATTGTATTCGACCAAGGCTTGCAACGTGTCATCATCGTCATCGTCATCGATGGTAAATTGAACAGTCACTTCGCCGGTGCCATCGGTTGCGGAAGAACCGCTCACGGAGCTTGCGACAGGCTCGGTATTGAACGACCAATTCAAATTGTTCCCAGCGTCAACGGATCTTGCGGAATCGACGGCGTGAACGATCGCGCTTCCGCTACTTGCGTCGGAGTCTTTTACGTTTACATAATCTACGGAAGACGAGCCGGAGACGTTCAAGGACCACTGATTGCCATCGGAATCACTGCGGAGAGTAATAAGATCTCCGGTGCCACCGGTTAGGGTTAAAGCTCCGGCAACGGTTTGAGTCCCGGTGTTGGAGAACACCAGTGGTTTACCCGCCTGCGTACAAGACAGATTATAAAAAGTCGTAGATCCTGCAATATTGCCCGTGGCGGTGGTTGTAAAGTTGACGCTGCCACTGTTGTGAGAAAAAGTACCGCCTGTGCTGTCGAAGCTGCCACCCAGATTGATAGTAGGTGGAGCTGTCATAGTACCGCCGGATACTGTGAGGCTACCATTTACGGCAAGTGTTGTAATGTCAACAACGACCTCATCCGTCGTATCTCCCCCTGCGAGTATGGCAATTTGATCAGAGGTCAAAGGGGCGTCATACACCCTGACGTCATCGATGAGACCGTCAAAAGCCTCTGCGTATCCAGGACTCTTGCCGATAGCGACGTTATTGGCGGAAGTATCGTAAGCTATCGTAGCGGTTGTGGCGGCAGAACCGTTGAGATAAAATGTAGTACCTACTCCGGGCTCGTAAACCACGGCTACATGCTGCCAAGTCCCGGCAGTAACGGTCTTCCCTGTAGTCCAAAATCCTGCACCCGTAGGTATTATCCAATTGGAACCACTACGATAAATACCCCAGTCGAAGCCGCCGTTGTCAGTACCGATGACAGCATGATTCCCACCCGACGTTGTCTCCGGCTTAACCCAGGCGGAAAACGTAACGCCTGTTGTTCCGGAAGATTGGTCGATGTTCAAACTCGTATTGATGATGTCGGTTCCGCCATCAAAATCCCAGCTTTGAGTGTCGGCGAAATTCAACGTTGGGACGTCAGCATTCGGACCTTCCGGGGCGATAATATTGGAAGGGGTCCCGGTGTAAGCACCTGCGCTGTCGGCAATAGAGCCGGCGCCACCGATCGAGGATTCATCGAGTTTCCAATACGCAATCAGGTTGTCGTTTAGTGTTCCGGGAATGGTTCCGGAATACGTCACTATATCATTAGCATCGACAGGGTCGATAACCAGATTGTAATAAGACATGTCTTTGAGAATCCATGTGTCGGCAAGTCCGTCACTGTCGCCAACATAAGTGAAAGTGCCGGAATTACTGTCGAATCCCCCCGTACCGCTGAAATTCAAGGTTTCATCGCCTTGGATTTGGAAGTTGCCGTCATTGCTAAATACACCATTAACCGTAAAGTTGTAGCTGTTGGTGAAAAATGTGCCGGCGGTAATAGTCACATTGCCTGAGATGCTTTTGGTAGTACCAATCTGGAATATTCCACCAGGACCATTGATTGTAAGGTTGTCGTAATTCCAATTCTCTATAGTGGTCGTCCCTGATGTCTTGGTGTAAACGACAGTGCTGCCGGCAGCTAGCTGAGGGTAGCCGCCATTGGTCGTGATGGTCTGACCTCCTTGTAATTGCAAAGTCGTTCCACTGTTTATAACAAAAGTTCCACCGGATCCGTTCACAGTCAGATCGTATCCTGCCAAATCCAAAGTGCCTGAGGTAAGAGTCAAATCTTGGCTGGCAGCATCCATAACCAAAGCACTGCCAAGGGTGAAAGTGCCGGAAGTTTTATTTATCGTGATGTCGGTATTAATAATCCCCGTATTGCCGAATGTGGCGACCTGATCGTTTGTGCCGGTGAAATTGTAGGTGACAAGTGAGTCGTCGAATCCGGCAAGCATGGTGAAGTCCCCTTGAACAGTAACGTTGTTGCTATTGTTTATTTTGCCGTTGTTCAGAGAAAGCGTACCTTGCACGGTAATAGGCTCACTATTTAGATATAGCCAATTAGTATCAAGACCAAGTTCAACCGTAAGATTGTTAAAGACGGTACTGTTGGGATTGATCGTGACATCTCCAGTGCGATCAACCTTTACGGTTCCGCTGCTGTGGTTAAAAGTACCGCTGGTGTGATTGAAGTTTTGTGCTAACTCCAGAGTGCCGCTTGTAGAATTGAAGACGGCGGAAGCGCCGTTGATGGTCAGGATGGCATCGAAATTGAGAGTACTGTCACCGCCGTTGAAAGTCCCGCCGGTCTGGTTGAACGTGCCGGATGTAAAAGCGAAAGTCGTCGCAGGGCTTACAGTATAAGTCCCGGAAGTTAATGTAAAATTGGCATTTTGAGTGAGGTTGCCGTTTTGAGTGACGGTACCGGAAGCTTTGTTAATGGTGATCGGGTGGTCGAAATTGCCTGTAAAACTGTTATTAAAAGCCTGATCGGCTGTGCCGGAGAATAAGATGGTGGTGGTGCCGATGTCGTAATCCGCGCTCACATTAACGGCAGGACCTGTCATTGTTAATGTATTACTCATCATATTGCCGTTATTCAAGTTCAGAACATTGGTAACGGTCAAAGCGTTGCTATTGTTTATAAAGAAGTTATTGGCGCCGTTAACAAGTTCCACAGTCAAGTTGTACAGGGTGGTCCCGCTTGCATTCGGATTAATCACAACGTCTCCACTTGTGCGATCAATTTTGACGGTTCCGCTGCTGTGGTTGAAAGTGCCACTGGTGTGATTAAAGCTGCCGCCACCAAGCTGCAGAGTACCGCTGGTGGAATTGAAGACGGCTGAAGCGCCGTTAAGAGTCAAATTGCCATTGATATCTATGGTGCCGCTACCTCCGGAAAATGTGCCGACATCTTGCAGGAATCCATTACCGCCAACAGTGATGGTGTAAGTGGAAGTTTGAGTTATCGTACTCGTGTATCCGGTATTGATGTCAAAACCGGCGACATTGACATCGGCATCTATGTTGCAAGGAGTGTCACTGGTGGCGTCGAATGTTGCGATATCGTCTGAATCGGGTACTACACCAAGGCTCCAGTTATTGGGGTTGTTCCAGCTATTGTCGGCATCGCTGTTGTCCCATGTGTTGATGGCTACTGCGGAGACGGACCGGATGCACAGAAAAACGCCGATAACGACAATCGGAAGCAGTTTTATAAGTATACGAATTCTTGGGAGTATGAATAATGAGTGCATATTTAGGGTACAATTTAGTAAAAAACACTCGCTAACAATATCATTTATGCGGTATCGAAGCAAAAAAATATATGTATGGAAACGAGATCGACGGTAGTATGAACAGGCCATAGCGTGAACACGCCATAATTGACTTTCGCGGAGGTCTCGTTAATCTAATGACATGATGCTAAGAAAACTGGAACTTACGAACTTCCGAAACATTGAGAAACTCTCAATGTCTTTTGAGAAGGATAAAAAAGTCACCGTCCTGATAGGAGAAAACGCACAGGGGAAGACAAACTTCCTTGAGAGTATATATTTCTTAGCAATAACAAGATCGTTTCGAACAAAACAGTTTACGGACACAATAATGTGGGGTCGCGAGCACGGTCGTATAAAAGGGAGAATAGAAACTCAGGATGAGGAGTGCGAGCTGGAGGTAGCATTTACATCGCAGAAGAGGAGAAAATTAAAGAAGAAGAATGTCGAGGTGGAAAGCCGCAAGTATATACAGAGTCTCAATGTAGTTCTTTTTGTACCGGAAGATGTCCACATAGCGACTGGAGATCCTGAGACGCGACGCAGATACCTCAACTTAACATCAATCCAATCATTCCCTGGTTTTTTGGAGACATTGGTAACTTATACAAGGGCACTTAGAAGTCGCAATGAGCTCCTCAAAAAGCGAGCACCGATCTCGCATATAGAGATATGGGATGAGAAACTTGCAGAGCTGGGAGTTGATATATGGGACAAGCGCACGCAGCTGCTCGAATTCTTTTCGCGTGGGATCAGCGATAAATACCGAGAGCTTTCCGGGTCAAATCAAGACCTGACTATAAAGTACAAAGCATCGCCAAAGACAAAAGATGATTATTTGAAAGCACTGAAAGAGTCTTATGAGCAGGATGTCGCGAGACACACAACTCATTTTGGGCCACACAGAGACGATTTCAAGATATATATTGACGATGAGCCGATCAAAAAATACGGATCACGAGGAGAATGCAGAACTGCAGTACTTGCATTAAAACTTGTAGAGCTGGAATTCCTTACGAGTTTGACAGGTCAGAAGCCTTTGCTGCTACTTGACGACGTGCTTTCAGAACTGGATCACGGTAGGCAGAAACACTTGGTTGAGATAATTCTGGATCACCAAACAGTCCTGACGACAACATGCCGAGAACATCTCGGAGGGTTTACAGACGAAATCAAGGTTTTTCAGATGAAAGACGGAGAGATAGTTGGCGCATAATATGAGGTCTCAATAGGTTCTGTTATTGCCAATACCACCGAAAAGTGGTATAATTCACAGATGTAGCTGACCCTGTAAACTGTCTTGCGCGAAGCGCTCCATCCATACACCCTCATCCCTAAATACTCTGTTCGACACCCATCTCTCAAAAATCATAGTCAGTATTGTACTAGCCGCAGTACCTGCGATAGCATGGTTGTACATTTTCCTAAAAAAGAGAAAAGAGCTGCTTACTACGGTTATGTTGACGTTTGTAGCGGGGATGGTGTCGGTAGCTCCTATAATAATATACAAACTAAGTTGGAAATATTTTCCGGAGTTTAATCTCTTCAATTACCTAGAGAGGTTCGACAGTAATCTGCTAGGATTTACAGATATCATGATTCTACCTGTCAGTGTAATATTGAGCTTCTTGCTTGTAGGTATGATAGAAGAGTACATGAAGCATTTGGCGGTGAAGACAGTCGATGACAATAGGTTCAAAGATATTGATGATGCGATTGAATACAGTATCGTCGCGGCGCTAGGGTTCGCATTCATAGAGAATATTATGTATTTTTTCTACATCTGGCAGTATCAGGGGATAGACACGCTCTATATGTCCTTCATATTCAGATCGATTTTTTCTACATTTGCGCACGTTCTGTTCTCGGGAATTTACGGCTATTATTATGGCATTGCCCATTTCGCGGAGCCTATTTTCCAAGAGGAAATACAAGAGAACAGGCATCCTTTTATCAAACTTGTGCACAGAATATTGAATCTAAGATCAGAATCACTCTTTAAGGATGAAAAAACAACGCAAGGTCTTATGTATGCGATTGTACTGCATGCTATTTTCAACGTGGTACTGGAGATGAACCTAACATTCCTAATAGTTCCATACTTAATTATCGGTTACGTAGCTCTGACATATCTGTTCTCAAGGAAGAAAAACCACATAAGATACGGAAAAGTTATAGGCAGAGCACAAAACACATTGGATTATGAGGAAAATAGACAAGCCTAGCAGCAGAAATTTGAACCCTGCGAAGGATGACAACGATTACGCTACGGTCCTCACTCAAGGTTCACCGACCGTTAAGCTGACGAAAACAGCGATCTTGGCTGGACAGAGATCAAATGTGCCGGTTGGAGACACAATGCAAGGTGCCTTAAGTGGAGTAATAGCTGTTGGGCGACCTATAGAGCCAAATTGAAATAAAATGACATAAAGAGCAATGGCGATTTTGTCATAGGGCGAGGCGTCAAAAACGAGGAATAGCAGCGCTATTTAAGGCTTTTGACAACAAAGCCATATGGCAAAAGTACCATCTTCTGCTTATGTCATTTTATTTTGACTTGGCTTTATCATTTAGTGATAGTACAAGGTCCACAAGTGATATAATACAAGTTAAGGTAACAAGATCAGGCATTGTAAGACTGCAGACAAGTACATCGGTCTACGAGCTGAGAATAGAAGATAAACGCGCTGGCAGAGTGAGATCTCTGCAGTATTTAAGGAGGGGATATCTGGATTATGACGAAACAATGCCGGACGGATTTTATGACGGAGGGCACGGAATGGAATTCGAAATAGACGAAAATGATGCACTAAAGGTACGGTCGCCACGCGAGGTTATTCTTGTTGACGGCACCAAGGATCAAGGATTGGCGTTCAAACTAGATGCTGCCAGGAAATTCATAGAAAACACGACTGCAGTTGAAGACAAAATCAAAATGCTGGCGATGTTTGTCAGTAATTCACTTGGCGGTTCTCAAATGGTGCAAGGAAGTGGGCTCAGTATTACGGACATGACGGATCGTGAAATAGAGTTGCGAAAACAGAACGTGCCGACAGCAGGAGAAGTAGTGATGTTGGGGTATTTAAACTACGGAGTGTGTCGACACAGAGCATTGGCTTTTAAATATTTCGCAGATCGACTCGGAATAAGATCCAGGCTCGTACGAGGCAAGCAAGGAGGAGCAGATGGTGGATGGCATATCTGGAATGTCGTAGAGCTCGGAGGTAAACACTATGTAGTAGATGTTATGCAGCAGCCTTGGAGGTTGATGGAACAAGACAGCAAGGAAGTAGGAGCATATCAAAGAGCATTTAACGAGAGAGGCGCCAGAGTCCTAGCCGGCATTGGCGGCAGAAGCATTACCAGATAGTCCTAAATTGAGATTGCCAAACCAATTTGCCCATGTTAGCATCCATAAGCTAACTCCAGATTTTTTGTCGTATACAAAAATCAACTACCAACAACTACTTACTACAAGCTACTGACTACTCACTAATCAATCCCGATGTCCAAGAAAGATTACATAAGAATCAAAAAAGCGCGAATACATAACCTTAAGAGTATAGATGTCGACATCCCAAGGGATAAAATGACCGTTATCACGGGGCTCTCAGGCTCAGGGAAGTCGTCTTTGGCATTCGACACGATCTATGCGGAAGGGCAGAGACGTTATGTGGAAAGCTTGTCAACTTACGCCCGTCAATTTTTGCAACTGATGGAGAAGCCGGAAGTCGAGTCGATAGAAGGCCTCTCTCCGGCTATATCGATAGATCAGAAGACGGCAACAAGGAACCCAAGGTCAACGGTTGGTACAGTGACGGAAATATACGATTTCTTGAGACTTTTATACGCGAAAATAGGTCGTCCTCATTGTCCGGAGTGCGGCAAAGTTATAACCAAGCAAACGGCAAGCCAGATAGTTGAGCACGTTGCGGCAATGGAGGAGGGTAGGCGCATATTGCTTTTGGCACCGGTAGTGGCGGATAGGAAAGGACGCCACGAAAAGGTTTTTGAAAACATCAAAAAAGAAGGATTTGTACGCATCGTTCTTGATGGTGAGATGTACAGTATTTTGGAAGTGCCGGAAATCAACGAGAAGAAGAAGCACTCAGTCGACATAGTAGTTGATAGGTTTGTTGTAAAAGATTTGAAGAAAAAAGTGCAAAAACTTTCATCAGGGCAAGAGCTGGACCTGCCGAATCCAAACAGGACTCGCTTGGCAGACTCTATAGAGATAGCCCTTAAGCACGGGGATAGTGCGATGATAATTCAAGATCACGAAACGGGGGAGAGGCAGATGTTTTCCGAGAGATTTGCATGTGCTGACTGCAATGTTAATTTGCCGGAAATCGAGCCGCGCAATTTCTCTTTTAACAGTCCTCATGGAGCATGCGAAGCATGTCATGGTCTTGGCACCAAGCTGGAAGTGGATCCTGACTTGGTTATTCCAAACAGGAAGCTGTCGATAAGTGAAGGGGCGATCATGCCATGGTCGGCAACAACGTCTCATTTGACTTGGTACAACAGGATACTGGAAGCTGTAGCGCGAAAACACAGGTTCTCAATAGACATTCCGGTGGAAGAGATGGATGAAGGGGATTTAAACAAGGTGCTCTATGGTACCGGTGATGAGAAATACGCGGTACAGATGGGGGCTGACAACGGATCGGGAACGTTCAAAGGCGAGTATCAGACCAAATTTGAGGGAGTGCTGCCGAATTTGGAAAGAAGATACATGGATACGGATTCGGATTATGTCCGCAAAAAAATCGAAGACTACATGAGGATACTCAAATGTCCGGAGTGTAATGGGAAGAGGCTGAAGCCGGAAATGTTGGCGGTTACAGTAGCGGATAAATCGATAATAGACGTGACAGAGCTGTCTATAGCTGCGGCAAGGGAATTTTTTGCGAATCTGGCACTTACATCCGGAGAGCGGATCATAGCGGAGCCGATAGCAAAAGAGGTGGAAAGCAGACTCAAGTTCCTCAACAATGTAGGGATTTCATATCTCACCCTTAACAGAGCGGCAAATACTCTTTCCGGAGGCGAAGCTCAGCGAATCAGGTTGGCTACTCAGATTGGATCTCATCTTGTTGGAGTTTTGTACGTGCTGGATGAGCCATCGATAGGGCTTCATCAGAACGACAACGAGAAACTCATCAAAACGCTTCATTCTCTTAGGGATCTTGGAAATACCGTAATTGTAGTTGAGCATGATATCGATACTATGTTGGCCGCAGACTATATACTCGACATAGGTCCGGGGGCCGGCAAACATGGAGGCGAAGTGGTTTTCGCAGGAACTCCTGCCGAGATTTTAAAAGATAAGAATTCGATTACCGGAGGATATCTGTCCGGCAAGAAGGAAATATCAATCCCGAAAAAACGACGTAAAGGAAACGGGAAAAAACTCGAAGTGATCGGGGCATGCGAACACAATCTTAAAGATATAGACATCTCTCTACCTCTTGGAACATTCATAGGCATATCCGGGGTCTCAGGGTCGGGGAAATCCACATTGATTAACGACATCTTGGTCAAAAAAGTTTCCGCAGTAGTAAACAGGTCAAAGGCATTTGCAGGTGCTCACAGAGAACTCCGAGGTATAGAGCATTTGGACAAGCTTATTAATATAGATCAGTCGCCAATCGGGCGAACTCCTCGTTCAAACCCTGCAACATATACCGGCGTATTTACGGATGTGAGAGAGCTATTCGCATCAACTCCGGATGCGAAATTGCGTGGCTACAAGCCGGGAAGATTTAGTTTCAACGTGAAGGGTGGACGTTGCGAAGCGTGTCAGGGCGATGGTATTAAGAAGATCGAAATGCATTTCCTGCCTGATGTGTACGTACCTTGCGAGGTTTGCAAGGGGCGTAGGTATAACGCGGAAGCACTTGAGATAACTTATAGAGGTAAAAACATCGCGGACGTACTGGACATGACTGTTGACGAAGCATCGGATTTTTTCAAGTCCATACCTGCAGTAAAGAATAAGCTCAAAACGCTGTCCGAAGTGGGACTTGGTTACATACATCTCGGGCAGTCGGCGACAACTCTATCGGGAGGTGAAGCGCAAAGGATCAAGCTTGCTACGGAGCTGTGTAAGCGTTCAACAGGAAAAACTCTATATGTTCTAGACGAACCTACGACAGGTTTGCATTTTGATGACGTGAAGAAGCTCTTGGAAGTTTTGCAGAAACTCGTAGACAAAGGGAATACCGTACTCACAATCGAGCATAATCTGGACGTAATCAAATCTGTCGACTATATAATCGACTTAGGCCCGGAAGGCGGAGACAAAGGAGGCTTAATCATCGCACAAGGCACCCCGGAAGAAGTATCCAAGATAAAAGAGTCATATACCGGCATATGGCTTAAGAAGATAGGTCTATAGAGCTGCCTACTTTAGGACTCACTCAGGCATCTATTCTAGGGCCTGTTCACACTAAAACAATGATCCGCCCCACTCAATCACTGTAAATCCTTCGCGGACTCCAGGCTCAAGCTCTTGCTCCTGAATCTTAATAGGCTCAGATAGCAGCTCATAATCGAAGAAGACTCTTATAACGGTGTCAGGACTTGGTTCAATAGTAAGCGGTGCGAGATTATCAAGCTCTTCTTGGTCTATGAATGTAATCAAATAGTAAGGAGAATTTTCAAGCCGAGGCCCCCAGAAATCCAAGAAATCCGAAATCTCATTTTGATTAAGCCCCAAAATTGCAAGCTTCTCCTTAAAGAAGTTCTTCAGTGAACCTTCTTCGACAACAAATCCCTCCTCGTACTCCGCGAATTTAGTCGAATATCCTTCCCAGTACAAATAAGGATAAAAAGATTTGCTGCCTATGTCATAAAGAAGTCCGTTAGGACGTGCGACAACCTCCCATCCGTCTCCGATTTCGGGATCCGAATAAATAAAGCCCATATTAGGCTCAACATTCACGCGTATTGAAGTAGTCTCCTCCGGGTAAAGATAAATCACAGGCTTACCCAAGCCATCAACTTCGTTAGTGATAGTAAGACTGTCAGAAAGTTGCGACCCATCTTCGAAATAACCCGTGAAAACATATGTATTCTCTCCGTGACCTAGATTGTCCCATGACATACTGGCACGATAAACAAATTCAGTATCTCCGTCTTCAAAACCTTGGAGAGTATAAACATCCACCATGTCTTGTTCGAAAAGACCTTGCTCCTCTGAAAATGACATCTCCTTATAGTAAGCTGTCACAACAATCTTCGTCGCATCTTCAGAAATAGTTCCATAAAACTCGATCGGATCAGTCATAAAGAATGATTCGCCATCGTACGGGCTATTCACGGCAATGAACGAGTAAATTGTCGGCTCTTCTGAAATTACTTCTTTCTCTTCTGCCTTCTCTTGTTCTTCGATTTCCGATTCAAGCTCTTGGATCTTTTGTTCGAGTGCCTCGATCTCTTCATCGGTAGCTTGATCAATTTCTTCACCCCCTGCTTCGTCTTCCAACTCGCTAAGCGAGCAGCCAGAAACCATTAGGGACGAGAGAAGAGAAACAAGAACAAGCATGGTGATTTTTTTCATTTTGATTTTTATTAAGGCTCAAATTAAATTAAGCAAAAATATTACACCATAGGACTTCCTGAAATCATTTCTGGCTCTTTAATATCTTTACTCTTTGATTTAATAGAATTTAATAAAGCTTAATAGCATTTAATAGAATCAAACTTCTTCGCCTTAAATAAAGCAAACGCAAGAAGAGATACTTAAAACAAAATAAAACAGGCTAAATGCAAGTAAAAATATACAAAAGACTATACACTTCGATAAAACATGATAAAATCAAGCATAGAAACAAAAACAAAAACAAAAACTTGTAAAATTAGATAGAACGAGGTAAAATATAACCAAGTATAATAAAACTAAATCAATCAGATGGGGAACCGCCTACTGACAGCTGAGCAAGTGGCCAAGGAACTGCAAGTCCACCATCTAACGGTACTAAAGTTTATTAAGCAAAAGAAACTAAAAGCGATCAGGCTTGGGCGAGTATATCGCATCAGAGAAACGGATTTGGAAAACTTCCTGAATAAGTACTATCTCTAAAATAAAAATATAAGCCTCCTCACCTCACCATGCTACTAAACTGCCTGCACTGCGGAAAATCCATATCGAACAGAAAAGACTTCTGTCCTTACTGCAACTACGAAATTCCTGTCCACTTACAAGAGATGAAACGCCAGCCTGGCGGCATCAAAAAAGGAGTACTAAAAGATCATTACAAAGGAACGATCTTCTCGTTCGTATATAAGGACTCTCTGAAAAAAGAGCTATAGATTCAACCTGTTGGAACCTGTAGAATGGGGTTAGTCATTAACCCCAAAAACTATGTCCACACAAAACAGTTTTCTTGCCATCGCTCACAAGAAGAAGCTTCGATGTGAGAAATTTCTTGATGATATGAGTAGCGTTATTCCTTGGGATAGTTTTCTAGCTCAGATCGAACCTCATTATGAAGAGAAAGAACGTGGAAGAAGCAAGATGGACATGAAGATGATGCTACAAATTTACTTCTTGCAACAATGGTTCAACCTGAGTGATCCTGGGGTGGAAGATATGATTTACGACAGAGCATCATTCCAGAAATTTCTAGGTATTGATTTGTTAGCAGATAGAGTCCCTGACGAAACCACAATCCTCAATTTTCGACATTTACTTGAAGAACATCAGCTACAAGTTAGATTCTTTGATATTGTGAATGAGTTACTTGAAGAAAGAGGTCTTATCAAGAAAGATGGAACCATTGTAGATGCAACTATTATTAATGCCCCTTCAAGTACCAAGAATCAAAAGAAAGAGCGAGACCCAGAAATGAGCAGTACAAAGAAGGGAGGTAATTATTATTTTGGCATGAAGGGGCATATTGGAGTAGATGCGCAAGGAGGCCTTGTCCATAGTCTTGAAACAAGTACCGCTTCCGTACATGACAAGGACAAAATGGGAGATTTATTACATGGGGAAGAAAACGCTTTATTTGGAGACAAAGGCTATATTGGTAGAGAGGAAAAAATAGCGGCAAGAGTAGCAGAAGTTTACTGGGGCGTGCTGGACAAGGCTGCAAGGAATAGACCTCTTTCTTCCAGCCAGAAGAAACGAAACAACAAGATGTCGAAAATAAGGTCTAAAGTGGAGCATCCATTTCAGGTAATCAAATGCCAGTGGAAATACACAAAGGTTAGATACAAAGGATTATTCAAAAACAGCATGCAACTTCACACCTTGTTTGCTTTGTGTAATTTGTTCAAGGCTAGGAAGAAACTCATGGCTCTGTCATAGGGATAACTGTACCCAAACGGCAAGAAAACGAAGAAAAAGCACCAAAAAATAGGTGCTTACAACAGAGAAAATTATAAAATTGCCCAAATTTACTTACGCTACCGCATGAGGTGCTTTTTTCAGAGAGTCCTTAAGTACGACAGCTCATACATAAGCTGGTCTCCCGGAGAACTCCATACACCATGATTGAAGTAACCTCAAAACTTACCACTCCTGATGACACGAAGCTTGATATTCTTTCTCGTGTCCTTGATGATGACGAGGTACTAAGCAGGATTGGCGAGCTGACCGGCATCTGGACAATCAGGAGCGCTGAGCTAAAACTTTTGAATCCCGGTAGACGTTTTAAGGTTATTTATTTATTAGAAATTTCTGACGGATATAAAAACGGCAAGGTTGTAATCAAATTTCATAGGCGCAATTTGCCTCGACGATTCGAAAGAGAAGTTTCTCCGAGGACGTTGCCGTCTATTGAGCCTTTTGCGCCCGGATTTATTGCCAGTCGTGAATCAGTAAGCCATACCGACAAAAATCATCCTTTCCAGCGTGATGATTATCGTTTGTTTATTGAGGAGTATATTGTCGGCAGAGATTTAGAAGCTATTTATGAAGATGAAAGTCCTCTTAAATATATTTCTGCAGGCATAGCCGAAGCCAGATATGAGCGTCTTGGAGCTATAACCAGTACAATGGGATGGGTGCTTTCCAATGTACATCCCGGCAATATTCGTTTTAGAGCTTACGACAATAGAGATGCCACCATAGTCGATTTGGGCGAGCAGGATCATAATGCATGGCTTGACCAATATACCGAAGTTGTCCGTCGGAATATTTTCGGACCTTTGCTTAGAAACCAATCTTGAGTCGGCACCTCGATTTTGATAATCGCCAAAGTAGTGGTGCAAATTACGTTTACGGCCTGGAATTTTGAAAAAACTTATCTTCTGTTATGCTCGTCCCAATAATTTTCGTCTACACGTCCTGCCATCAGATCTTGCCAAAACCGCTTATCCCAAGCACCGTCAGACACGTGATGAAGCCACCGTTTCACAATTTTCAGTTGTCTTGCCGACCCGAGCCGCGTCAGAAGCGGCTTGTATTTGTAGCGATTTTTATTGGCGCATGTGTTATACTGAGTGCCTTTATCATTTTGACCATTTGATACCATGAATGCATCACTTGATGGATGGAATGGCGCTAATCGTCGTTCCCGCGGCAATGATCGTAATGCTGCCGATCCTGCGCAACAACCCGAGATTCGAGCCGGAGTGAAAAAACGCGTTAGTGCTTTGACGCGTGGAGACGATCCTTTGGTTGTAAGCCGAGACGCAGCTCTGATGCCGGGACTTCTTACTGCCGGATTTGCTCAAAGAGTAAGAGGAATACGAAGTGCAGAACTTCCCGCCGGTGCTTTGTTAACATTTCACAGGAGGGGCCTTGATGCTGGCTCCAAAATAGAAACAGACCTACCAGATGAAGCCGGCTCAGCTTATCCGAGTCCGAAAGGTCCTTTTTCCCGAGTCAAACGACCATTGCCCGCAGATCAAATCGCTTATGCCGAAGTCAGGCCTCTTGCGCATCCGCTTGGCGAGGCACTTGCGGCAAATGAGGATATTTTTGAGGACTTGAATGAACGAGGCAAACTAGGCTTTGGTCATCCTGAAAAAGGTCTGATACAAACCGACGTGATGATTTCGGCGACATGCCTCGACGGCCAATGGACCGATATTGACGTTGTTCCGTATTCCGAGTTGTCCGTTCCTCCTAACATGCAGGCACTGCATTACGGAGGAGCTTTTTTCGAAGGTATGACGGCGGAATGGGGAGAAGATGGTAAATGTTATGTTTTTGGACTTGAGCAGCACTGGAATCGCATGATGAAGAGTGCACGTACTCTTGGAACTAAATTTGTTCCATTTGAGGTATTCGAAGAAGCTATCTTAAAAGTATGCCAGCAGAATGCTCGTTTTATACCGCAAAATGGTCGCCTATATTTAAGACCTCACGGGGCTGATGTTGGTAAACAGATGAGAGTTGGTAATTCCAGAATCGCAGGATTCTTTGTCGAAGTTACTCCAATAGGATCTGCTGAAAGTTATTTTGGCGATATTGAGCGAGACCCTGATGGGAATGTTAAGGGCAAGGGTCTTGGCGTCCCAACTACTCAAGTACGTTCGGGAAAGGGGTTACCTGGAAACAGTAAAGGCGTACAAAACTATGGACCAACACCTGTTGTCATTCGTACGGTCTGTAGTCTTAATGTCGGGACCGACGAAGCACCTCACCGCCCAGTAGGCGTACTTTATGTCGACCGCGTTACAGATGGGCTCGGTGATGACGCCATGCTTGATGCCGAGGTCCGCGAGACCAACGCATCCAATACTATTTTCTTTGAAGATCTTGGCGATGGACGCTACCTAGTTATCACTCCATCCCTGGAAGATGGTGATATCTTACCCGGCAATACGCGCGCATTGATTCTGGAGAAAGCTCGCGATCGAGGTTGGGAAGTCGAAGAAAGGCGCGTAACCTTGAGAGAGATCGCGAGTGGCAAATTCGTTGCCGCTGGCAATTGCGGAACCGCCGCGGTGTTCTCGCCTTTCGACTGGATACATTTCGCAAAAATTCAACCCGGCAGCAAACCGGAAGACAAATGGACGGGCGAATTGGTTGGAAAGAAAATCGACATCAGGTCTCAGGATGCTATTAATCAAGAGCCGATACCGACGCCCGTACGTCTGCTTATGGAGGATGTCCTTGCGGTCAAATCAGCCAAGAACCCTTCGGACACCACCAGATATTTGACCGAAATTCCCGGCATTAAATTGAAAGCTGCTTAATAGAGTCCTCTGCGAGAGATCACTAACTACTGCAAAATGGGAAATCGGCTGCAAATCGCTCGATTTTTTCATCTTTCGAGAGCGTTACTGACTTTCGCAGAGGCCCCAGTTTTTTCTTACTTGAGAACATCGAGGTTTAGAGCTATCCTTCACGAGATTATTTTTTTGAAGCAGTTTATCCATGGCAACGTTGTTGCAAATTCATAAATTGTCCAAATCTTACGGTCCGCAGATGATTCTGGAAAACGCTGACCTTACTGTCGGCGACAGGCAGAAAATCGGTATCATCGGTAGGAATGGTGCTGGCAAATCCACTCTTTTTAAAATCATTATTGGCAGCGAAGATTACGATGATGGCAACGTGAACGTTCATGACGGGACCAGAATCGGATATTTGACTCAGCACAGCGAATACGGAGATGACGAGACTGTCGTCGATTTTCTTATGAGATCCAGCGGCAAACAGGATTGGGAATGCGGCATGGTTGCAGGCAGATTCCAGATCAAAAACGAGATGTTAACAGCCGTAGTGACTTCCTTAGCCGGTGGTTTTCAAACAAGAGTTAAGCTTGTCGCCATGCTTCTTAAGGACCCTAATCTGCTACTTTTGGATGAACCGACCAACTACTTGGATTTGTCGACTCAGATCTTGCTTGAGAAATTTTTGGAAAATTATAATGGCAGTTTCTTGCTGATATCTCATGATCGCGAGTTCCTTAAGCGAACTTGCGATGAGACTTTGGAAATAGAACATGGCCGCATGACATTATTCCCGCGTTCCGTCGAGGAATATCTGGAATACAAGGAACAGCAGTTAACGATGGTAGGCAAGCATAACGTCAAGGTGGAGCGAGAGAAGAAACATCTGCAGAAGTTCGTGGACAGATTTGGCGCAAAAGCCAGCAAGGCGTCGCAAGCGAAATCAAAACTCAAACAGATTGCAAGACTTAAGACTATTGAAGTTTTGCATCCACTCAAGACCACGCGTATCAAGATTCCTAAGGTGGAAGACAAAAAAGGTATCGCCCTTGATATTGACGATTTAGAAATTGGATACAGCGGCAAATCCATCGCCAAAGGCATCAATCTGGAAATCGAACGTGGTCAACGAATTGCCGTGCTTGGTGATAATGGTCAAGGTAAAACCACTTTGCTCAAAACTATTGCAGGTGAATTGGATGCACTCTCAGGTAATTACAAGTGGGGTCATAATATCAATATCGGCTATTATGCGCAGCATATACCGGCTACTTTGAATCTTGATACAACCGTAAAAGAGTACTTAAAAATGGTAGCGCCGCAAGACGTGTCCGAGCAAGATATCTTTGAAATGGCTGGGGATTTTCTGTTCCGTGATGAAGGGCTTAAGAAAAGGATTCCGGTACTAAGCGGTGGCGAAAAAGCGCGGCTGTGTCTGGCCAAGATTTTGTTGCAAAAAAATCATGTTATCCTGCTTGATGAGCCGACAAATCACTTGGATTTTGAAACCGTCGAATCGCTAGCTATGGCGCTTAGGAACTCTAACGTAACAGTGATACTTGTAAGTCATAATCGCACATTTGTAGAAATAGTCGCGAGTGGGATCGTAGAGGTGAAGAACGGATCGGTAAAACGTTACCATCATAATTACGAGGAGTATGTCCACCATGTTGAGAGAGATATCGAAGAAGATCTCGGTCTCACCGAATATCCGACTCTGAACCTTGATAAACAAGAGAAAAAAGAGCTCAGGATGAAAATCAAAGAGGCGGAGAAGCAACTTAAGCTGACTGAACGCAGCATCGCCAAATTAGAAGAGGAAAAAAGAATGTTGCTGGAGTGGTTTGAACAGCATTACAATGAATTCTCCGAAGAAAAGACCAAACGCATATCAGAAATAGAGCAAGAACTCGTGAAGAAAGAAGCGCAGTGGATGGAGCTGGAAACGGAGATAGAGATCTTAAAATAGTAGCCCCGCAAGGAGCCTCTAACCCATGCGATTTATGAACAAGCACGACCTGGAACATTCTCATTATTGGCAGAGGATTCCATTCATAGCTGAGCTTTTGTTTGTCCTCGGACTGATCGGGGGCGTCTCTTTCCGTCTTACTATTTTTCTTAAACCCCTCGGAGATCAAGCCGTGAATACTGCGTGGTACAGCGGAATTATTGCTTATATTATCTTCTTCTATGTACGTATTTCTATCGAAAATCATCGTAGGGAGATTTGTACTGACCGCTTCCTTTTTGAAAGACTTGCAGGCAATGATCTGACTGAGATGGACGTCAAAAACATCTCCTCTATCCTTAAATCGCAGTGCAAATCGAACATCAAATACAATTATATCGTTTGGTTCGGACTGTCTGTTGTATCTCTTATCGCCGCTATATTGTTTGTTTGATGCCCGCCAATTAAAGATGTGGCTTTTTACTGCGTTTATTTACATAAAAAATCCCACATATCCCAGATAGAGTCCGAGTCCTACGTAAATAATACCGATTACAACGTAGGCATCTGTCATCTTTTTCATCTTCTTTGTCAGCTGTATCATGTGCTGCGGGCATATCATTAGTAGCGCACCTTTTAGCACAGACATCCATCCCAATACGGTAAGAATGACTGCTGGAACGCTATTCCAAAGCGTATGACTCGTTACCATTAGCATTCCTATCACTGCCGCAAACATGCCCGCGAGAAACATGAGACCTGTGCTTTTTATAAAATCTTCCAGAAGTTCCTTTATTAACTTCTTATTGATCGCGATCCCAAGACCAGCAAAAACCATGATAGGCCCTACCAACTTCGCCAGTACAATTGTGTTTGGTGACATTTTTGTTTTGGTTAAATTTCGTGCTTTGGGACTGAGTCCGCCGTACCTACAGGCAAATATTTAACAAGTGGCTTGAGTCCTATAATGGATATTATAGTCGTTGCGAACGCCATGACAACCAAAACCGAGAATACCTCAGTACCGATAACTCCGTATTCCAACCCGATTGACGCTATAATCAGCTCTACCGCGCCGCGACTGTTCATCGCAAGTCCGATGCCGAGAGACTCTTTTGGTCCTAATTTGGTCATTCTTGCAGCCAGTCCGCAACCAACTATTTTTCCCAAAGTCGCAACTAATATTACGACAACTGTGAATAGCGCCGCTGTTTTGAAAGCCGAAAAATCCAAATGGAAAGCCAGTGACGCGAAGAAGATTGGCCCAAATAGACTATATGAGAGCCCGTAAACTCTATCTTCTATTTTGTTAAACAGTCCGACCTCTATGATCTCTTCCCTGAGAAAAAGACCTGCCAAAAATGCTCCTATAATTATGTGCAGACCTATTGCCTCCGCTACAAGTCCGAAGCCTAATGCTACGATGATCGTAAAAGTAAAAGCTTTGTTCCCAGCATACAACACCTTGTTAAGTTGCCTGAAAAACCTCTTGCCCAGAAACAACACTATCCCAAAGAATGCCACTATCTTACCTATCAAAATACTGAGTTCCACTGCGTCTATATGCCCTTTTTCTGCAATACTTAACACGACCGAGAAGAGTATGAGTCCCAATATGTCATCTATAATCGCCGCGCCCATAGTGATATGAGCCACTCTGGAATTCATGATTGCGTAGTCTTTGAAAAGCTTCGCACTTACTGCAATCGCCGTTATCGACAACCCCATTGCTATGAAGAGAGACTCCGTGAATGAGTATCCAAAAAGATGAGACACGCCAAGTCCCAATGCAAAAGGCAGAACCACGCCCGCTACGCCAACCAGTACCGCTCTCTTTGAGGCTTTGAAAAGATCTTTTGGACTTGTTTCCAGTCCTGCGTGCAGCATAAGAAAGAATATTCCGAGCTCTGCCATAACTTTGATAGCCTCGCTCTCCTCAACGACACCAAGAACAACTGGTCCTACTATGATACCTGCAAGGATTTCGCCAAATAATGGCGGCCAATTGAACTGCCGGAATACCCGGCCTATGGCCCATACGCTTGCTATCAGTAGAAATATTTGAAAATATGGCATGAATATTTAGTTAGTAGTTAGTGGGTAGTAACTGCATGTGGCTAGTAAAATTTTCGGCCCGACTTGGTCCGTTTGTTTTGATTTCAGAACAAAACTATTATTGCGGAATTTGTTAGCCGTTGCAAGTGGTGCTTTTTTTTAAAAATCAGCTATTCTCAGGCCTCAGCTTCCTAGTCGTCTCTCCAGCTCGCCACATCTCTGAGTCGTGCATTTCTTTTAGTTCCGCTTCGAGCTTTTCGCGATAGTCCGGAGTGCTGTTCGCCTCAAGTACTATCCGTGTTTCCGTACCGTCTTTCACACTATCATAAAGCTTCTCGAACACCGGAGCTGTCGCCGCCCTAAATTCATGACGCCAGTCGAGAGCCCCACGCTGCGCCGTTGTTGAGCAGTTGGCAAGCATCCAGTCCATTCCTTGCTCATTTATCAGCGGAATAAGGCTACGTGTAGCCTCCTCTACAGTCTCGTTAAAAGCTTCGCTCGGGCTGTGTCCGCGTTTTCGAAGCTCGCTATACTGAGCTTCCATGATTCCACAAACTGCGCCCACAAGCACTCCGCGTTCTCCTGTAAGATCACTATATACCTCTTTTTCAAAAGTTGTTTCAAAAAGGAACCCCGACCCTATTCCCATCCCTATTGCCAAAGCTTTTTCACGCGCGCTGCCAGAACTATCTTGGTGTATCGCATAGCTCGAATTCACACCTTTCCCTTCCGCAAAAAGCTTGCGCAAAGATACTCCAGGACCTTTTGGCGCAACAAGAATTACGTCTATATCCTGAGGTGGATCCACGTTGGTTTGATCTTTGTATACGAGCGAAAATCCATGCGCGAAACATAAGGTTTTGCCTCCTACCAAGTATGGTTTTATCGTTGGCCATGCCACCTTTTGTCCTGCGTCAGACAATAGATAGAAAAGTATCGTTCCTCTTTTACACCCTTCCTCTATTGAGAATAGTGTCTCTCCCGACGCCCATCCGTCTGCCACCGCTTTGTCCCATGATTTACCCCCTTTGCGCTGACCTATAATGACATTAAATCCGTTGTCACGCAGATTAAGAGCCTGAGCCTGCCCCTGCACTCCATATCCAATAATTGCCAACGTCTCGTCTTTTAGCGTTTCGAGAGCTTTTTCCATTGGGAATTCTTGTTTTGTCACGACATCTTCTATGGTGCCGCCGAAGTCCATTTTCATGAGTGTAGGGTGTAGGATTTAGTCGACGGATGCGACTGCGTCTATTTCGACTTTTACATCCAATGGGAGTCTGGCTACCTGCACTGTAGCACGCGCCGGGTAATCTGCCTCAAAAAACGATGCGTAAACTTCGTTGACCGTTTTGAAATCACCCATGTCCTTAAGAAATATCGTTGTCTTAACTATCTGCCCAAGCCCTGAGCCTGCTGCTTCCAATACAGCTTTGACGTTGTTCATGCACTGGCGAGCCTGCTCGGAGACGTCTTCGCTAACCAGTTCGCCTGCCGGTGTGTATGGGATTTGTCCCGAACAAAATACGAATCCATTTGCTTTCACCGCTTGCGAATAAGGTCCCACCGCTTGTGGTGCTGCGTCAGTTTTGACTATTTCTTTCATCTTTTTATTTGGTTAATGATATTCCGTCTTGAATTCATTCATATCTTGAAGCATCTGAGGCGTTTTTTCAAATGTGGATAAGATTTTTTCCCGAAAGATCTCGCCAACTCAAGGCGAATATAATATAGCCGAACTAAGGATGAGCTTTTTTAGATTTCAAAAGTTTCACCCGGCTGAGGGATCTGAATATCAGTGAACCCATTTTGCTGGAGCGCTTTTTTGTACTCCATTTGAGCTTTCTCTTCGCCGTGTACGATGAAAATTTTCTTAAGTCCTTTCAAATGAGTCGCGAACGAGAGCAAGTCTGAACGGTCTGCATGACCTGAATATGAGTCTATTACTTCGACTTCCGCATTTAAGCGGTAAGGCTTTCCGAATATCTTGACCTCGCCTTCCTTGTTAAGAATTTTTCTGCCTAATGTGTTCTCCGCCATATAGCCTACTATAAGCACTGTGTTGCGGTGGTCTTCGATGTTGTTTTTGAGGTGGTGATTGATGCGTCCGAATTCGCACATGCCAGATGCCGATATGATAATGCATGGTCCTACATGATGATTTAGAGCCTTGGATTCTTCTACCTTGGTAATGTATCTCAGCATGGAAAACCCGAATGGATCTTCTTCATTATCTGCGAAGATTTTGTTTGTTTCGATGTCATAAGCTTCTTTGTGTTTTCGAAATACTTCAGTGACGTTTACTGCCAATGGGCTGTCTACATATACTGGCAAGTCTTCACTTACTCGTCCGCTTTTTACTAATTTATGAATTGCGTATACGATTTCCTGCGTCCTTTCCAATGCGAATGCAGGGATTATCACTTTGCCTCCTTTTTTAATTGTACGATTTATGATGTCTCCGAGTTTATCCTCCGCCTCTACAACAGATTCATGCAGCCTATTACCGTAAGTTGATTCCGTAATAAGTATGTCTGCGTTTTCTGGTTTGTATGGGTCTCTAAGAACTGGCAAATCTTTGCGACCAAGATCTCCTGTAAATATGATCTTCTTGCCTTCCGCCTCTATCTCCAACATAGCTGCACCCAATATGTGTCCCGCTTCTCGAAAAGTGATTTTCATCCCCGGTACAGGCTCAAAAGGCTCATTGTATTTTTGTTCTTTGAAATATTCCAGCGCAAGAGTTGCGTCTTCCTGAGTATATATAGGTTCGATCAATTCATCTCCCTGCTTTCTATTTTTTTCATTCAGATATTCCGATTCACGCTCTTGTATATATGCGCTGTCCATGAGCATGTGATTACAGAGATCGTGAGTTGCTGGCGTACAGTGAATTGCTCCCTTGTATCCTTGTTTAACAAGATTAGGCAAGCTTCCGCTGTGGTCTATGTGCGCATGAGAAAGCACGACAGCGTCTATCTCCGATGGAATAAATTGAAAATTGCGGTTTTTCTCCTCAGCTTCTTTGCGGCGACCCTGAAACATGCCACAGTCAAATAGAACCTTCTTACCTCCAATTTCTATCATATGCTTTGACCCTGTGACTTCCCTTGCGGCCCCGTAAGACGTGAATTTCATATTTTAAGGAGTTTTTGTGTTTATTGACTCCTGTTATTATACCATCTTTTTGTCGTCAGCGCCAGAGCCGTCCTGTAGTGTAGTGCTCCTACCGCCATGCCTCCATTAGGGCCTGTTCACACTAAGAAGACATGCCAAGTACCATCAAACCTCCAAGAGCAATCAATATAACCGAGTTGAAAATGAGACCCAAGATGCAGAAAACTTTTTTTCTATCTTTCTGAAAAAGTACAGCAATGCCAAGACCGACTCCGACAAGCGCTCCGAAGATGCCAGCTATCATCATAAGTCCTATGATGCCAGCTATCGGATCGTCAGCGTTGATTCCACCCGGGGTAGACATCTCTATATACCCGGCCACCATTGTTAAGAGAAATTCCGCTACTCCCGCGACCAATGAGATTACAAATGATGCTATCCCCAGTCCCGAGTGTTTTAATGCCATTTCTTTTGTCATTTTTTTAATATTTAAAGGATTTGTTGACGAAAGTATATCAATTCTTTACCAAGGCTTCAATACTCCACTTGAGAAGTCCATATTGCTGTCCGTGATAACACCGATGTTCTCTGAATATTTCTTAAGTCGCGACAACATATCCGCCGCGCCTTCTTCGTCCATCAAGTATGGATCTCCCCTGTAAGGTTCGGCTAATTTAATCGGAATAAGCTGATATGTCGGGTTAGACGGATCCGTGAAGCTCAGATATATTCCAAGGCCTTCTTGCGTTCCGGCCGACCAGTATTGATCGAATACAAAATTGCCGAGCGAATAGAAAATCATTCCGTCGCCGTAGTTTTCGATGGACTGTATAACATGGGGATGAGTTCCCCAAACCATATCGGCTCCTGCGTCTACGAAATCATGCGCATGCTGCTGAATAGAACTTGATGGCGTGTTTACATATTCCGTACCCCAATGAATCGCTACTATCGTAAAATCGGTTTGTTCCGCTATTTCTTTGGTCAGATTTACCGCCGCTTCATAATCCAATGCGGCTTCAACCTCATTGAATCCAAGCCATCCTACTACCTGCCCGTTTATTTCCTGAATGTATGATGAGAACTCGTTCACCTCGCGCGGGTTGCCAACGTAGCTTAATCCTGCAGCCGCCGTATACGTTCGCGTCTGCTCGTATCCTGTCTCGCCCTGGTTAAGCATATGATTGTTTGCAAGGCTAACGAATGAGACTCCCTGCGCAGCGAGCAATTCCGCCGTCTCGGGCATAAACCTGAAACACAGTTCGCAATAAGACACTTGGTAATCTGTTACAGGACCTTCCAAGTTTACCGCCACAATGTCCGGTTCGCTTGAGTATGTGCTTATTATTTCCGGCAAATTCGTAAATGGGAAAGTCGGTTCGGTTTCTGCATATCTTGAACGCAAAGTTGCAATGTATCGTCCCAACATTACGTCTCCAAAAAACAGCATTTCTACAGGTTCTTGCGGTTTAAGTGGCTCTATTGTCCGTATATATGCGATCCTGCCGGCGTGATAGAGTTTGTTCTGCATGAACAAGTTGTCCTCGATTAAGTATCCGGTGACATTACTGACTATGAGCAGAATTGTTGTGATGATTTTGGTTAAGATCGCTGTTTGTTTTTAGAGAGTCCTTAGTAATGGTATTTTTTGCCGCTCAAGATGGTGCCGCTTCTATAAAGCTGTTCAAGCAAAAGTATGTAGGCAAGCTGATGGGTAAAAGTTAATTTTGAAAAAGAGAGTCGTAAGTGTGCTTTTGATATTACGTCCTCTGGAAACCCATGTGGGCCGCCTATAAGGAAAGTTATCGCCCCTTTGCCGAAATCTCTCTGGTCTCTGACTATCTCAGCAAGCTCTTCCGATGAGTACTGTTTACCCTGAATATCCAGTGCGATTATGTAAGTTTGCGGATCGAGTGACCTTGCCACAGCGTCATCATCTTTCTTCGTTTCGACAGAGATATCCGCAAAAGCCTGAAGGCGTTTTAAGAATTCTTTCTCGCTTTCCTCATACTCTTTTTTGAGTTTCCCTGTTTTTAGGATTGTTATTTTGAGCATTTGTTCCTAATATGCGTGCGCTTTCTTAGAAGACTCCTTACAGGAATATTACCCATGCAACTTCAAAAAGGTCAAACAATAACTACAGAAATTACGAAACTTGCTTTTGGTGGACGAGGTATCGGGCAACTTGACGATGGCAGAAAAGTCTTTGTTGAAGGGGCAATACCCGGAGATAAAATCGAATGTACTCTTACAAAAATCAAGAAGAACTATGCCGAGGCTGACCTTGTACGGATTGTTGCGCCTGCGAAAAATCGAATCGATGCCAAATGTAAGCATTTTGACCGCTGCGGAGGATGTAAATGGCAGATGCTAGAGTATAAAGATCAGCTTAAATACAAAGAAGATCAAGTCCGCGAAGCTCTGGCGCATACCGGAGGCCTTGCCGACAGTGCCGATCTTGTTAAGCCGATCATCGGCTGTGACTACCCTTGGCTTTATCGTAATAAAATGGAGTTTTCTTTCGGTAATGAGTCGAAAGACGACGCTGAAGTAAGAGTCGGACTGCACCCTGCCGGTCGCAGAGTCGATGTCTTTGATGTCGAGGAGTGCTTTATCGGATCTGAGATTGCCGCAGAGATTTTGTTAAGAGTCCGTACTTTTGTTCGCGATCACAAATTGTCTTTTTATAATCACAAGACAGATACTGGACTTCTTTCTTCTCTTTTTATCCGTGAAGGTAAGAATACCGGTGAAATTATGATAAATCTTGTCACTTGCAGCTCGGAGTTCAAACACAAAAAAGAGTTCGTTGAACTTTTTCAAGACCTTCCGGAAGTCACCTCTATTTATTGGACGGCAATCAAGAGAAAACGCGGCGTACCGACTCAACATTACGAGAATTTGCTTTATGGAAAACCTACTATGGAGGAAGAGCTCAAACGTCCTGATGGCACAAGTCTGAAATTCAAGATTTCACCTCAATCTTTTTTTCAGCCAAATACAAAACAAGCCGAAGTCTTGTATGCGGAAGTTCTAAAAGCCGCCGAACTCACCGGAGAGCAGAATGTCTTTGACCTATATTGCGGAACAGGCACAATCGGACTCTTTTGTTCAAATAATGCGAAGATGGTTTATGGTATCGAGCTGAATGAATCCGCTGTCAAAAATGCCAAGCAGAACATGATACTCAATGGCATCGAGAATGCATGGTTTAAGGCAGGCAACGTTGATGCCAAGCTATATGACATCCCCGCAGTGCCAGATGTTGTAATTGTCGATCCTCCAAGATCCGGATTAGGAGAAAAAGTCGTAGAAAAAGTTTGCGGATTTGATCCTAAAAAAATCGTATACGTCTCATGCGACCCTGTTAATCTCGCGCGCGATATTAAGTTCTTTGCGGAGAGAGGTTACAAATTATCTTATGTGCAGCCGGTGGATATGTTTCCGCATACTTATCACATTGAGAACGTTGCGCTTTTGGTCAGGTAGAGCCAAGTCAAAATAAAATGACATAAAGAGCGATGGTGATTTTGACATATGGCTTGTCTTGTCAAATCCTTGCATAATTAGGTATCATAGCTTTTGGAGACCTCTGCGAAAGCCAATTAACTACTGCAAAATGACCAATCTGGCTGCAAATTGCGAAAAGCTCATCACCGTATCTAATCTGATACGCCATCTTCGCTTTTTGCAATTTTCGCACAAATTTGTCATTTTTCGTTAACGTTACTGACTTTTGCAGAGGTCTCTTTGCACTTTTCTTAAAACAAAAAACCAAAATGAAAAAAACTATCGCAGCTATTGCCCTTGCGGCTATTGTCCTCAGTGCTATCGGACTCAGTTTTCTTGCTCGCGCCGCTACTTTTGAAGCTGCTGAGACTTCGATACTAGACGCTTCCTACGATGATGATTTGTATGTTTTTGGTGGCACTGTCGTTGTAAACAAAGATATTAACGGAGATTTGTTGATTTTTGGAGGGAATGTAGAGGTCGCAGGCAATGTGGCAGGCGATGTACTTATCGCCGGAGGGCAAGTCGTCTTATCCGGAGATGTTTCCGATGATGTCCGCGTGGCCGGAGGCTGGGTTAATATCAATGCTAGTGTCGGAGATGACGTCATCGTCGTTGGGGGGACCGTCTCTATGTCCACTCTCAGCACTGTTGGTGGTGATGTTTATGGCAGTTCCGGTAATGCTAATTTGAACGGGAATTATTCCGGTGATGTGACTTTTGTTGCTTCTACTCTTGTGTTCGGAGGCACAATCCTTGGTAATGCCAGTTTTACTTCCGAATCAGGGATACATATTGCTGACAATGCCCGCATTGAAGGGAATTTGAGCTATAGATCTTCGAGCCAACTGGCTGTTGATAGTAGCATCGTAGGAGGAAGAGTAGCATATCAGAAGTCTGCTTTCAGCTTGTCTGGCGCGAAGGAGCAGATTGCTGACGAGACCTCAAAAGTTACCAGCGCAGGGTTCATCTTCATGAAAATCTGGTCTTACCTGAGTTTTCTTGTTATTGGATTCGTGCTGATGCTACTTGTACCTTATTCGTTCCGCAGCACTACCGGTGTTGTCACTACAGAATACTGGAAGAGTCTACTGTATGGCCTGGCTTTTATTATCGGGCTGCCGATCGTCTCTATAATGCTCATCTTTACATTGGTTGGGTTTAAGCTTGCTCTGATGCTACTGCTCCTTCTTGCCGTCTATTGGGTTTTGGCAAAAATCTATGCGGGTTATATCATTGGCAGCCTTATTTTTATGCCGAAAAACAAAACCAGTAAGTTCTGGCGTGATTTTGGAAGGATGGCACTTGGGCTGTTTCTGCTTCTCATGCTTTCCGCGATACCTTATATCGGACTTCTATTCAATTGGGTTGTGGTATTTATCTCTCTCGGAGGATTTGTGATTTATAACTGGAATGTTGTAACTGAGCTGAGGAAGAAGAAGATGGTGTAAGTTATAGTTTTATTATCTCTTGTGCGAGCTTCTCCGTTTGGGCGTGGCTACCGCCAAATGCGTAATTTTGTGAAACCTCGCCACGTGCGTTCACCACCCTATGACATGGGATGTTTTGTGGATCAGGGTTCCTATGTAAAATATTTCCTACGGCTCTCGCAGCACGCGGACTTCCTGCCAGACGTGCTACTTGCCCGTATGTCATTGTTTGTCCGTATGGTACGCCGCGGACTACTTCATAGACTCTTTGAGAGAATTTATCCATTTTATAGCTGTGCGTTTGTTTGTGATTTCACCGCCGAGTTGTTTCTCATGGAGCTCTTCCATAATCTCGCCAAGCTTGGGGCCAGGCTTTATATTGAGGAGCTTCATTACTTCGTCTCCGTCGATGAGTTTTTTTGGCTCTTTGGCGATCTTCTTCTCGGCCTTCTTGTATAGAGCTTCGAGCTGATCATACATCGAGTAATCGCTTGGATCCGTCCCTGTGATATCCGCTTTGAATACCGTCATCAAGACGGGAAATGCGGGTTTTTTGAACCATTTCATGCGGGTTCCTGCGTTCATCTCTATAATCTGCTTCATATTGAAATGATGCTCGATGGCAAAACATACACGTTTTATGAAATATTTTGGGAATTTGAGACGACGAAGGATTGCCTCGGCCATCTCGGCTGACCTCTCGGGATGGCCATCGTAACGTATGCGTTCTTTCTGCGCGAATGTTTGGGGCTTGGCGACGTCGTGGAGCATCACCGCCCATTTCTCTTCGAGAGTTGCGGTCTTCGGCACAGACCTGAGCGCCTGCATCGTGTGATCCCACACGTCGCCTTCGTGATGGAACTCCACCGGTTGCGCAACACCTTTCAACTCCAAAAGCTCAGGCATCACATATCCAAGCACACCCGTGTCTTCCATATCCTCCCATCCTTCCACCGGATTGTCATCTAGCATTATTTTGTCGAATTCATCTCTGAGCCTTTCGCTGGAAACTTTGGCCGCTAGCGCTGCATGTTTTTTGATCGCCCTATACGTCTCAGGATGGTACTGGAAATCGAGGGTTGTCTTGAATCTTATCGCACGAACTATACGCAAATGATCTTCCAGTATGCGCTCGTGCGGGTCCCCGATAAATCTTATAAGTCTGTCTTTGATATCTCTTTTGCCGTCTACAAAATCGAGAATTTGCTTCTTGATAGGATCATAAAAAAGCCCGTTGATGGTGAAATCTCTCCTTTTGGCATCTTCCTCGGGATGACTAAACGTAACCGCATCAGGTCTGCGTCCGTCCGAGTAGCCGCTATCAGACCGAAAAGTCGCTATTTCAAAATGGTGCCCGTTCACAATCGCCAAAATCACTCCGAACTCTTTGCCTATCGGGATCGTATGCTCGAGTAAATCCTCTATTACGTCCGGCTTCGCGTTTGTAACGATGTCGTAATCTTTCGGCTCACGCATGAGTAAAATATCGCGTACGCAACCTCCAGCCCAAAATGCATCGTATCCGGCTTTGCGCAGAGTCTTTACTATTTTTATTGAGGTTTTCTCCATTTGGTTTGTGAGTTTTGTCTTTTTAGATTTTAATATACTGGCCTTGTTAAAGCAAAATACTTCCACACATGAAAATTCTAGGAATCGAAACATCTTGTGATGAAACCGCTGTAGCTCTCGTTGAAAACGGGAGTCATGTCTCTAAAAATGTGATTTATTCGCAAATAGATATACATTCTCAAACAGGTGGTGTTGTGCCGGAAGTTGCCGCACGCGAGCATATACTAAAAATGGTTCCAGCCCTGAGCGAAGTGGATTTTGATGACGTAGATGCTATCGCTGTTACTGAGGGTCCCGGACTTATCAGCTCGCTACTTACCGGAACCGTGACAGCTTCGACTATTGCTTTGGTACTTGGGAAACCACTTATTCCGGTCAATCATATCCATGGGCATATTTATGCGAATTGGCTTTCGAGAGATATTGATGATTTCGAGTTTCCGATTGTGATTTTGACGGTTTCCGGAGGGCATAATGAGCTCGTTTTGATGCGAGGACACTTAGATTTCGAAATCATAGGCGAAACTCTTGATGATGCCGCCGGAGAGGCTTTTGACAAAGTTGCCAGACTAATCGGGCTCGGTTATCCCGGAGGGCCTGCAATTTCAAAAGCCGCCGAGAATGGCGATCCAAACAAGTATGACTTGCCGCGCGCATGGCTTTCCAAAGAGAGTTTGGATTTCAGTTTTTCCGGCCTCAAAACGGCTGTTTCGCGCTTGCCGATTTCCGATACTGCAAATGTTGCGGCGAGTTTTCAGGAAGCTGTTTGCGACGTCCTGTCCGAGAAGCTCAAACGTGCTGCCGAAAAATACGGAGCAGAAGAAGTTCATCTAGCCGGCGGAGTCAGTGCGAATAAAAGACTTCGCGAGATGGTGAAGCAGCGGATTTCGCTCCCTGTAAAATGGCCTGAAAAAATCGAATACTGCACCGATAATGCCGCTATGATTGCGGCTGCCGGATATTTCCGGTTCAAAAAAGATCCTTCCGCATATGCCGCGTGGAATAATATACAGGCTAAAAACAGGTTTACTTAAATGCCTTATCTGGTACAATTAACTTTGCACTTTATTTTTGTAAACCTGATAAAGATATGTCTGATGACACGAATGATGGCGGCGTGAAGCAACAAAAACTCCAGACCCCGGTTGGGATTCATGATTTACTCCCCGATGATCACGAGTATTTCACTTTTATAAAGAAGGTTGTACGTCATCGTGCCAGACAAGCAGGTTTTAAGCGTATTACTACTCCTATCCTTGAAAATACAGAAGTGTTTGCAAGGGGGGTTGGTGATGCGACAGATATTGTGAGCAAGGAAATGTATACTTTTGAAGACAAAGGTGAACGAAGCTTGACTCTCAAACCGGAAGGTACCGCGGGTGTTGTACGTTCTTATATTCAACATGGTATGAAAGAGTGGCCGCAGCCTGTGCAACTCTATTATATCGAGCCTCATTTTCGCTATGACAAACCGCAAAAAGGACGTTATAGGCAGTTTTGGCAGATAGGTTTTGAAATTATTGGCGAAAGCGATCCTGCTCTTGATGCGCAAATTATTGATCTTGCGAATAGAATTAACGAAGATCTTGGAGTTGCTCATCTTTTCTCGATTCAGCTCAATAATATCGGCTGCCCTAAGTGCCGAGGCAAGTACAAAGAAGATCTTGTGAATTTTTATATCGGCAAAGAAAGATCGCTATGCGGCAACTGCCAAGAAAGGCTACACAACAACCCTTTGAGGCTTCTCGATTGCAAGTCCGAAGATTGTCAGATATTAGCTGAGTTGGCACCAAAATTTGATCAGTACAGATGTCCTGAGTGCGTGGATTTTTATACCAAGTTAAAAGGTTTCCTAGACGAACTTGCGATTGAATATGTTGAGAATCCTAAGCTCGTGCGTGGTCTCGATTACTATACAGGCACCGTTTTTGAATTCTGGGACAAGCATCAGGGTGCACAGAACGCTATTGGAGGCGGAGGTAGGTATGACGGACTCATAGAACTGATGGGCGGTCCTCCTACACCGGGAGTTGGTTATGCCTCAGGTATTGAGCGGATCATACTTAATATGAAAAGGGAGAACGTAACCGTTCCATCCAAAGACGCTATACATATCTTTGTCGCTCAGCTTGGTGACGATGCCAAAAGGAAGTGTTTACCACTTATGAATAAACTTCGTGACCGCGGTATCAAGACTGTTGGCGCGCTTGGGAAAGCTAGTATGAAAGCTCAGCTCAGGTTGGCTGACAAGTTCAACGTTCCTTACACTCTTATTATGGGCATCACCGAAGTTCGCGAAGGTGTTATTATAATTCGCGACATGGCAAAAGGGCAGCAACATACAGTATCCATGGACGAAGTTGTTGAGAAGGTAGCCGCCTTGATAGGCGAAGAGAATCTTGATAATTACTCACCCGGAGAGGCGATATATTAGACTGAAAGACACAGATAGTAAGACACAGATAGCAGAAATATTTTTTCACTTTAAATTCACTTCAAAATGAAAAACAAAATAATTATAGGATCTACGCTTTTGTTACTCTTAAGTGGTTGTGGCGGTGGTCCATACAAGGAGTTTGCTCAGTGTCTCACCGATGCCAATGTTGTCATGTATGGAACAGACTGGTGCAGCCATTGTGCGGATCAAAAAGCTATGTTCGGAGAAGATTTCGATTATATCAATTACGTAAACTGCGATTTTAATGCCGATGAATGCTCTGCTGCCGGCGTTTATGGATATCCTACATGGACAATCGACGGTGAACTTCTGGGCGCCGGAGTACAAACATTCCAAACTCTTGGTAAAGCTGCATCATGTACGGTACCCACTGTGGTTTTCGGTCAGTAAAAATTAAAAATAAAATCTATGAAGAAGATACTTGTATCCTTCATTTTGGCCCTCTTTTCATCTTCCATGGCTTTGGCGAGTTTTTCCGATGTCGAGAGCGGATATAGATATTATGCCGCTATAAGCTACCTGGAAGCTAGCAGTGTTGTCGGTGGTTATAACGATGGCACATTCATGCCGGATCAGAGTGTGAATAGAGCAGAAGCGCTTAAAATGATCTTGTCAGGCACAAAAGTCGATTCGGACGAGCTTGAAACTTACGAGCTGCCTTTTTCCGACCTTGCCTCAAATGCATGGTATCTGCCTTATATAAATACGGCTTATGATATGGGGATTGTATCCGGCTATAGCGACTCGACTTTTGCACCTGAGCAAACCGTAAATCTCGCTGAAGCTCTCAAGATGATTGCTTTGGCTTCCGATGCCGATTTGGATTATGAACTCTCGACAGACCCTTATGAAGATGTGTCTTCCGATGTATGGTTTGCCCCATACACTCAGTATGCGAAGAGCCTAAATTTGATTGAGCCGGAAGATGATGGTCTTCTGTATCCGTCTCAAACATTAAGTCGAGCTGAACTTTCCGAAATTATATATAGATTCATGTATGTTGATGAAAACAATCTCGGTCAATTTGATATCAGTCTGAATTGGCAGTCTTACCAGAACGAGCAAGGATACGAAGTTAAGTACCCTTATGGTTGGCAGGTGATTACAGGTTCCGATGGTGGCATCGTTCTATGGAATCAAGATCAAGGCAACAATCAAGCCGGCTTCGTCAGACAGTATCCCAATTCGGCCAGCGTCAGTATCTTTGTAAACGACAATAATGATGGCATGTCCGCCGAAAGTTTCTTTGAGGAAATCTCTTCTCTCGCGGAGTACGATGGAGATGTTTCGTTAAATGAATTAACTATTGATGGATTGTCCGCATTGCAGGTGTATTATCCCGGCGACGCGGAACCTATCATGGATATGTATGTGTACTTGCCTAACGAGACCGTACTTACCATGCATGGCAGTTATGGCGATGGCGCTCTTTCGGAGTATTCTCATCAACAAATTTACGCGATGGAAGTTAGTGCTCGTTATGTTGAAGACGCCGTTACGACAACAACCGATTGGGGAAATATTCTGGAAGAAGCCAGGTCTCTCATTATGACCGAGGATATGGGGAATTATGCTTTGTCTCTATTTGACGATCGTTACTTAATAGAGACCGATACTATCGGGGTTGGTACCGGGCCTGTTGATTATTATTATAGTGCCGGCGCTGATGTCACTCTCAAATACGAAAGGTCTTTTGATATGATTCTCGATATCCAGAGCGGACAGACTACTGGGTTTTAGAGCCTGTTTTGATCGGCCTTAAGAATACATATCCTGCAGCTATCAGGTACATTAGATAGCTCGTGAACTCAATTAGAGATGGGTTGCCGTTATATCCAAGTAGCGCTTTCAGGAAGCTTCCTATGGTACCGTTTTCATGCATCATAGGGTACACGCCTTCGGTAATTACCGCAGGGTTGATATTCCATAGTTCTTCAATGATAAAAGGTATTAATGCCGCCTCCTGCAGCTCGTGAACACCGTGTGCTATCAAACCTGCTGCGAAGAATATTAGAAGCATACTTGTTGCATTGAAGAAGTGCTTTAACGGTATTTTCTTCGTAGTTGTAAAAATTATGTATCCCAGAATAATCGCTACTACAACTCCGAGTATACCGCTCCAGAATGGACTGCTCCCACCTGCGAACTCCGCTGCATTTAGGAAAAGGACTGTTTCGATGCCTTCCCTACCTACACTTAGCCACGTTAGCATGAAGAGTCCCCATGGATGGTTTTTCTCTACATGTACGTCTACTTGCTGCTTGATTTTTGAAGCTAGCTCTTTCTGCTGTTTCATCCAAAAGATCATGAAGCTTACCAGTAATGCCGCCGTTAACATGATAAATCCTTCGAATAGTTCTTCCGTCCTGCCTGTAAATCCTCCGAGATAGTTCTCAAATACGTATGCCAAAATAACAGCTACTGTTATACCTGCCCCCATACCTAAGTACACTATATTGTTGTACTTGGTTGCTTTGGTATGCTTGAGGTAAGCTAGGATAATTCCGACAATTAACGCCGCCTCCAGTGATTCTCGGAAAGTTATGATGAAAGATGTGAATGAGAACATATGCTTATTGAGATTAATTATTATTAAGTAGCCTGTATCTTATATCGTTTCCTCCAAGATATTGCAAGGATGTACTAAGGCGTGTGCAAACGTTTGCATAATGGCATAGGAAAAGCGTATTATGTTGCTCCATGTTTAAGAAAATCCTGATTTTGGCATCAATTGGCTTTCTGTGTGGCTGTACCGGCGACTATACTGTCTACGAACCTGTCTCCCCTCCCCTAGAGGGCCTGCAAGATACAAGTACTTTTTTTGATAGCGGATGGGAGCTTAATGATGCTATAACTGCAAATGCTGTTAACAATTTAATGAGTGAGCTATGACATACGAAGAAGAATCCTTGAAGCAACATCGTGAGCACAAAGGGAAGCTTGAGATCTCTTCCAAGGTCTCTTTGGAAAACATGGCTGATTTGAGTACGCACTATACCCCAGGTGTAGCTGAGCCATGCCGAGTGATAGCCAAGGATCCCGAGGAGGCTTATAACCTTACTCCAAAAGGCAATATGGTTGCCGTAATTACAGATGGATCCGCCGTACTTGGTTTGGGGAATATAGGCGGTCTTGCAGGATTCCCTGTTATGGAAGGGAAATCCCTGCTTTTTAAGAAATTTGCTGGCATTGATGCTATTCCAATCTGTCTAGGCACTCAAGATACTGAGGAGATTATACGCACTGTTCTTAATATATCACCTCAATTCGGAGGTATAAATCTGGAGGATATATCCGCGCCAAGGTGTTTTGAAATTGAGAAGAGGCTTGATTCCGAGCTATCTATCCCCGTTTTTCATGATGACCAACATGGCACTGCGATTGTTGTGCTTGCAGGTCTTATTAATGCGTTCAAGGTACTACCAAGGTCGAACCCCAAAATCGTCATTAGCGGAGCAGGTGCTGCTGGTGTTGCGATTACTAAGCTTCTCTATAAATACGGCTTTCATCATATAGTTGTTTGCGACAGTAGCGGCGCTTTACGCGGAGGTCGAGAGAGAATGAATGAGTCCAAAGACGACTTGGTTAAACTGGTTGGAGGCCATGATGGATCTCTGGCTGATGTACTGGTTTCCGCAGATGTATTTATAGGGATTTCTGCTCCCGGTATCGTGAGCAAAGATATGGTTTCTACCATGGCAAAAGACCCTATTGTTTTTGCAATGTCTAATCCTGACCCTGAAATTACATACGAAGATGCAAAGGCTGCAGGTGCTAAGATTATTGCTACAGGCCGCAGCGATTATCCCAATCAAGTCAATAATGCTTTAGCTTTCCCAGGAGTTTTTCGTGGAGCACTCGACAATAGGGTGTCTTCTATTACCGATGACATGAAGATTGCTGCCGCGGAAGCGCTGGCCAACTTGATAACAGAGCCTACGGCTGATAAAATCATTCCGTCAATCTTTGACGAAGGAGTGATGGAGGCTGTTGCCGGGGCTATTAAATAGCCTTGCATACTCTGTTACCTGCTCTCTGTTATCTGTTAACTACTCATCATGTCCGGACACAGCAAATGGAATTCCATTAAACACAAGAAAGGCGCCGCCGATGCAAAAAGAGGCAAGATTTTTACAAAACACGCCAAACTGATACAAATTGCCGCCCGAGGAGGAGGAGATCCCGAGATGAACCCGTCTTTACGTCTGGCTATCGACAATGCCAAGGCGGACAACACACCCAACAACAACATTGAGCGAGCAATCAAAAAAGGTACTGGCGAGGATAAAGATGCAGCTCAGCTTCTGGAAGTTATTTATGAAGGTTATGGGCCCGCCGGAGTAGCACTATATATACAATGCGTTACCGACAACAAGAATCGTACTGTTTCCAATGTCCGTACCATCTTGACGAAGAATGGTGGCAGTATGGGTGAAGCAGGGTGTGTCGCCTGGATGTTCAAACCGCAAGGTCTCATAGTGCTTAAGGTCGGCGACACAAATAAAGACGAAGTAGAGCTTGCCGCTATCGATGCCGGTGCCGCTGACATAGAGTCCGATGACGATACTATGACCGTTTATACCGACCCCAGTGATCTCGGGAAAGTAGCCGCTTCCTTGCGTGATGCCGGCTTCAGCGTCGAGTCGCAAGAATTTACTTTTGTACCAAACGATACCGTCAAAATTGATGACAGTGAAAAGGCAAAAAAGATTCTCAAGCTTATGGATGCACTTGACGAAGACGATGACGTAACAAACGTATCGTCGAATTTTGATATTGAAGAGTCTCTACTGGATTAAGGTGTTTTTTGTGTATTGTATCTCGCTAGGGCATCGACACTTTGCCGTATGAACATCGTAATTGGTCTCTAGTGAGACGTTAATTCCCTTCTTCAATCTGCTTCAGCATATCTTCGACAGTCACTTCTTCTTCATCCGGATTCTCAAAGAATTTCTTTGTCATGTCTTTGATCCTGTCCTCTCTAGTTATATCTTCTTTCTCTCCTGCTTTGCGTTTGCGGAAATCCTGCAAGAGCAGGTCTTCTCCCCCAGGTCTGGCTTTTGGCACTACTTCCGGCGTCTGTAATTGCACATTTGAGAGTGGATCTTCTCTTAAATCGGCTACTGTTTGGACGTGATGCTTCTCGTTCTCTTGTGGCTGCTGATTGATCTCGTAGACAGGTGCTGAGTTTGTAACTTCCGGTACCTCCGGCGGCTTAACCTCCGCTGGCTGCATATGTGGCTGCTGCGCAACATCTCCGGCGTATCCTGATTGGAATTCTCGAATTCTATTGATTACAAATGCTTCGGCCTGCGCAAACTCCATATCTTTCACCCTGAAACCTGCTGCTTTTGGATGGCCTCCACCGCCGAACATCTGAGCAATATCGTTTGCATTGGCGCCTTTATTAGGCGTCCTAACACTGACAGATACTAATCCCGGCTGTTTCTCTTTGATAAGCAAAACCACCTGTGCTCCCGGTGCATTTGATAGGAGTTCGTCTATGATTCCGGCTGACTCGTCAGCTGTACCACCTGTTTTTTGCAAATCCTCCTGCGTTATCGTCGACCATACCAAGCGATTTTCTTCGTCGTATTTTATCTTTGAAAGCACTCTTCCCCAGAGCTTAAGCATTGATAAGCTCTTTGTTCTATAGATATATTTGATGATCTCCTGCTGTCTTGCTCCAAAATCGAGCAAATGAGCAGCTACGGCAAATGCTCTTGGTGTTGTATTTGAATGCTGAAAACTCCCTGTGTCCGTTATAATTCCAGCCAAAAGGAGTGTTGCTACATCAGCATCTATTAATTTCCTACCTACTGTTTCTTCGAGTCGCTCCAGTATAGGTACTAAAATCTCTGTAGTTGATGAAGCCGTAATATCTACCAAATTGATACGCCCAAATTCACTATTGGAAGAGTGGTGATCTATATTTATAACAGGTATTGAATAAAACATCTCCGGATTATCTTCATACACATGGCCAAGTTGCTGCAAGTCTCCCGTATCAACGGTGATAATCAGATCATATTTTGCCTCTCCATGGTGCAATGTCACATCTTGCGCTGAAAAACGTCCTTTGCGTGGAGTTATTATTATGTTCACTTTGTCCTGTTCTACCTCGTATTTGATAGTATCGACTTCTGACTTCTTGCAATCCAATGTGACTACAAAATCTTCCGCCCCACCGAAATTCCTTGATATGACGTCTATCATAGGCAGGAATTTGAGTGCATCCGGCACAGGATCAGCACAAATGACAGTTGCCTTCTTACCACGTTTTTTGAGAACAAGATAAAGTGCTAACGCAGCGCCAAGCGAGTCTCCATCTGGTGGACTTGATGGAAGAAGCAATATCTTGTCGCTTTTTTCTATTAGATGGATGATTTGTTCTTCTGTCGTTCTTGGCATGGTTTTTAACTTCTTATTCTTGGCGGCATTGCATTCCTTGAATTATACATCTTTTTACTGGCTCGGTCAAGACTTGCCGCATCGTCCTTTAGCTGGATAGCTTATCATAAGAGGCGCCTATTGCAAGAGTATTTTAGCCTGGATTTCCTTATGAAAAAACTTTGACATTGAGCACGCATGTAGTATATCATTTTATATCGTCGTAGGGCGCTCTATTCTAATCTGTAAAATCAATTTTTCGTGTCATATTCATCCGAAGGAGCTAATAGGATAACTGACTGGACCACGCTTGTAGACTCCCCTATACCTCAAGCATTACTGGATCGATGCAATGCATTAAGCATACCAACGCCACCAGGCAATACCATTGGCACTTACAACCCTGGTCTATCAACTGATAATCCATCTTGCATCGCCATAACAACAATGTCCAAGCGAGAACGCTCATCAGATTCAGACGACGGGAATAAGGCAGCCGAAGAAGCATCCGCATTAAATGATCGAATCACCGCAATCACTGGAGCAATATCGAAAGCTATATCCTTTGGCGACATCACTCTGGATTTTGATCCCGCCTCTCAAGCTGGAGAGGTCACCGTTAACACTTCTTACATGAATGGCTCTCTCACTTCCGCGAGATTTCGCGAAAGTGATTTGAATCCAGATGGGACAATTATCCGCAGCGCGCCCGGCGAAAATCTCACTTTCCCACAGCAAGTTATCGATGGCGTTGCGCGTAAACTCATGAGATGCACTTGCATACGAGAGATTGATCGTGAACATGGCAATATGATCGCAC
>MNZJ01000008.1 GCA_001873565.1 Candidatus Peregrinibacteria bacterium CG2_30_44_17
AAAACCACTCACTTCGGCATCTTTTGTATCAAAACCTCTAACAACAGGAAGCTCCTCTACCATCGAATCACTAAGATCCATAAGCAGATGCTCAATAGGCATCATTTCCTCAAGCCCCTCAACGATAACACGTGCTTCCGGCGTAAGCTCCTGAGGACAGCTGAAGTACTGAGGACGAAGAGTCACTCTTCGATCTGGAGCCATTTCGGCAACAGTACGCCCTTCAGCCATCATCTCTCCATTAGAAACAGTGGTAATGGAAGAACTAGAGATACCCTTCGAAGTCAATCGCCCAGCTACACCTTCCACCCTCTTACCCGCTAATTCGACATTAGCTTTCTCGGTTCCCCTGGAATCGGCAAAGCCTTCCAGCACCCAGGAGGTGGCACCCCTATGTTGCTCACGAAAAGCGGCAATATCAGCAAGATCGGGACTCTGCAACGTGTCGGAATTAGTACGGTAATAAACCGTAAGAGTCTCGCCATCCGTCTCGTTTGGAAGATCAACCGCCTTGGACGAACCATCTCTATAACGAAGCACCTCAGGCGCAGCGATAGAAATAGGCGAAAACTGTCCGGTCATATCTCTCTCGGTACAATCAGGTGTTGCAGCCATAGTAGCAGCGGTGACGCTTGTAGAATGAGTATCGATATCATTACCACTCTTACAACCAGGAGTAGCTAACATTACGGCAATAGAGGCTAGAGCAGCACGCACAGTGGACATACCACGAACTGATTCAGATTTACTAGGAGTCATGCTCAATTGAATTAACAAATAGAAGCGAATTCTAAGTCGAAACCGCGTCTTTGTCAAGCCTAAGGAGACCCCAGCTGACTACAAAACACTACCACACCACCTTGAACCCCACGTTATCCCTGTGGAACTCCGCCAATCCTTTGATTTTACGAGCCTCGGATCCAAGCATAACTGGTCCCTTCGTACACACAGGAACACCGAGACCATCAACACAGCAATTGCCACACACTCCTGATCCACACTTCATATATCTCTCAATTGAGACCTCTATCGGCTTACCGGCTTTTTCGCAAATATCCATCGCAGCCTTCATCATAATCTCGGGGCCACAAGTCATGACAATGTCGACATCCCCGATAAGACGTTCAAGTATTTGGGTATTATAACCTTGCTCACCGCTGGATCCATCATCTGTAGCAATATACAAATTCATACCTTCCGCCTGATCAATTCTATCCAAATACAAGAGCAGGTCTTTGTTACGCGCACCGACTATGAACTCAACTGTGCATCCTTTTTTTACGGCTTCCTGCGCAACAAAATAGAGTGGCGCGGCTCCATATCCTCCAGCTAATAGAGCAATTTTCTTGCCTTCCGGGATTGTGTAACCCTTTCCATAAGGTCCACGCACACCGAGCTTATCACCTACGGAGAACTCATCACGCAATTTCCTGGTGAAGTCTCCGACTGCCGCAATAGTCAGCCAAAATTCGTCCTTGTCACAATAAGACACAGAAAAAGGCTTTTCATCAACTCTCGGCATCCAAAGATTCACGAACTGACCCGGCTTTGCACCAAGATCGCAGCCACGAAAAACGTAAGTCTTAACAGTAGGATTTTCATCCCGTACTTCAGCAATTTTTAGAACTTTCGGAATGTCGTTTTTCATAAGATTTTAATTAGCTACCCTATCCCCTACACCCTATCCCCTACACCCTATCCCCTATTTCACAGCCTTCCCTATAACCTCAGACAAATCCTTAACGCCGTTCTCCTTCATCCACTCTTCAACTTCAAGCATAACATCGGAGAAGATCTCAGACCCACGATAGAAAACACCTGCGCCGATTCCAACCAAGCTCGCACCGGCCATCATAAACTCGATAACGTCTCGCCCAGTGAGGACACCACCCATACCTATAACAGGTATAGAAACAGCCTGCGCAACATCCCAAACCCGCTTCACAGCAAGAGGCTTAATGCCGGGACCGCTCACGCCACCAACTTTGTTAGCCAAAATCGGCTCAGCTGTGTCTATATCAATCACCATGCCTGGGCCAAAAGTATTAACAGCAGTAATCGCATCAGCACCTTGTTTCTCGCAAGCCGCCGCGATCTCGCCTATATTCGCAACATTCGGCGACAACTTAATCGCAACAGGTATATTCTTAGAAACGCTCTTCACAATACGAGTAACTTCGGCAGCATCGGCTGTGACACAAGCAAAAGGCCGTCCGAACTCATCCTCAACATTAGGACAGCTTATATTCACTTCAATAATATCAGGGCCGATCTCGGCCATCTGACCTGCTATGTTCTCAAAATCAGCGATCGTTCCGGCAACGATATTTCCAATCAGTGGCACTCTTTTACCCTCAGGTTGAGAATTCTTCCACTCAAGGTATTTGCCAAGCTCTTCACGGGCTTTATCAATACCGCCATCAGGCAGGCCGACAGCGTTAATATAAAAATGCTCACTGCCCATCATCGTAGGATTCTTATGTCCCTCATGACGCTCAAGCCAAACGGACTTGGAAGTCACGCCACCAGCACCTATCTCGGCAACATTCTTAAGCGAGTCCCCAATAACACCCAAAATCCCTGAAGCAAGTACAGTCGGATTCGGGAATTTCGCGCCGCAGAAATCTATCGATGTGTTCATGATATATAATGATTAGACCCCAAGAACTTTATCAGAAAACAGGCTTACCAACAAATTTTTCATGGACAGCTCCACCCCGGAAAACGACCTCACCATTAACGATCGTAGCAACAGGCCACCCGATTAGCTTCCACCCGTCATAAGGTGACCAGCCGCATTTAGACTGATAACCTTTTTCGCCGACAATCTCCTCTCTGCTCATATCAACAAGCGTCAAGTCAGCATCGTACCCTTCTTCGATACGACCTTTCTTCGCAAGACCAAAAATCTCTGCCGGTTTTTCACACATTGTCTCGACGCATTTCTCAAAACTCAAATCCCCATGATTAACGGAAGTAAGCATAAGCGGAAGCAAAGTCTCAAGCCCGGGAACCCCTGATGGAGCCTCTCTGTAAGGCCTCTTTTTCTCGGAGAGAGTATGAGGAGCATGATCGGTAACAATCGTATCAATAATGCCGTCATTCAGAGCATCCCAAAGCGCATCCTTGTCGCCGACCTCGCGTAAAGGAGGATTCATCTGAACAAGAGTTCCCAGATCGCTATATGCATCAGTGGTCAAAAACAAGTGATGAGTCGCAACCTCAGAAGTCACATTGCCTCCATGAAATTTCCTCAAAGAGTCTACCTCTTTAGCAGTACTCATATGTGCGATATGAAGCTTAGTTCCATACTTTTTAGCCAAATGAAGAGCTGTCTTTACCGCCAAATACGCCGACTCATCATCACGAATCAAAGAGTGAACGGAAGGATCGTTGATATTCGCAAACTCGCGTTTTCTAGCCTCGATTCTTGCCTCATCTTCCGCATGCACGACAAGCGGTTTATCAACACAAAACTCAAAAACCTCATCAAGTCCATCAGTAACAGCAATGTCGCCAGTCGATTTACCCATAAAAAGCTTAACACCACATGCGCGATCAGCTTTTTTCAGTTCCTCCAAATTATCACCGGTAGCCGCTATGTAAAACCCGTAATTAACAACCATCTTTCCGTCAGCAAGATCGTACTTGGCATCAAGCCTTGAAACACGATCTGTAACGGGCGTGTTATTAGGCATATCCAGTATGGTTGTAACGCCACCTCGAGAAGCAGCCTTCGAACCTGTTATAAAATCCTCTTTCGCCTCACCACCCGGCTCGCGCAAATGGACATGGGTATCGATCACACCAGGTATCACAAACTGATCTTCACAATCAATCACAGTCATATCATCGGTCACAGTAATATCCTCATCGACTTTTACAATCTTACCATTTTCACAAAGAACATCGGCCTTTTTTTTACCTTGCGAGCTTACAATCGTCCCGTTTCTGAGAAGAAGCTTATTCATGGTAACATAATATATAAATTGCTACTCCCTACTCTCCGCTGGCTACCAGCTTCAGCAGCGCCATCCTAACGGCAACACCGTTGGTCACCTGCTCGAAATACTTTGACCTGGGATCATCATCAACCTCGGGAGACAACTCGTCAACTCGAGGGAGCGGATGCATCAAAATCATATCCTCTCTGCATCTCGCCATTTGATCTTTGCCAAAAACATACACACCTTTGTACTTCCTGTACTCTTCCTCGGACTCAAATCGCTCGCGCTGAATACGAGTATGAGCAATAACTTGAAGCTCGCACAGGACAGAGTCAAGATCCTCGGTCTCGACAACTTCATGCCCAGCAGACCTAAGATCGTCAACAATCTCTCGAGGCATGGAAAGCTCCCGAGGCGACACAAAAACAAACTTAAGACCTGCAAAATGCTTGAGGAGTTCGCACTGCGCATGAGGCACACGCCCATACTTAAGATCCCCAACCATACCAATAGTTAGACCTTCTATTCCGCCAAACTCACGCCATATCGTAAAAACATCCAAGAGTCCTTGTGTAGGATGATCGTTTGGACCATCTCCCGCGTTAATAACAGGGACCTCCGAACCTTCAGCCAACTGAGCGACAGATCCCGACTTGGGATGCCTCATCACGATCACATCGGCGAACTTAGACACGACTTTTCCAGTATCGTACAAACTCTCTCCTTTTTTAACGGAAGAGGTCTCTTCCATCTGAGCATTACTTATGATAGCCCCGCCTAGACGCAACATCGCTGTCTCAAAACTAAACCTCGTCCTCGTGGAAGGCTCATAAAAAAGAGTAGCGAGAACCTTGCCTTTCATAATATCGGAAGCCTCCTGCTTCCGTGCTACGGGGAGAAGCTTCTCAGCCTCTTCGAATATCCCTATTAGATCATCATGAGATAGATCTTTTGAACTGAGAAGATTTGAGCCTTTGCCAAACATAATCCGTAAGTTATATCCCGCGCCTCTGTAAATTTAACACAAGAACAAAAAAACACCTAAAAATCGCAAGTGCGAATTGCAATATCGTAATCTGAGGCTAAAATGTAAAAAACGTACTAAAAAACCTAAACAGGAAATGGAAGATCGGATATCACTAGCATTGGAGGACGGAAGCATCATAACCGGCCAATCTTTTGGAGCGCACACGGATACGGAAGGAGAAGTCGTATTCAATACAAGTATGGTAGGGTATCCGGAGAGCCTTACGGATCCGTCGTATAGAGGACAAATTCTTGTTTTGACATACCCTCTAATTGGAAATTACGGGGTCCCGGAAGAGACAACGGATCAAGACGGTCTACAGGCAAATTTCGAAAGCGAGAAACCTCACATACGCGCACTCATCGTATCGGAATACTCTGATGATTTTAGCCACTGGAATGCGAAAGAGAGCCTGGGCTCATGGCTCATAAGGCATGGCATACCCGCGATATCGGGAGTAGATACGCGAGCCCTAACCCAAAAAATCCGCGAAAAAGGCACTATGCTGGGACGAGTAATGACAAAAAATCCGACCTACGGAGAAGTCATATCTCCCGACACAACAAACTTAGCCGACGAAGTGGCGACAAAAGAGATAATTGCTTACAAAAGAGGACAAAAGCACATCTCAATCGTAGACACTGGCTGCAAAGCGAACATAATCCGTGATTTTCTAAAAAGAGACATCACAGTAACGAGAATTCCATGGGACCAAGATCCGTTCGAGCTAAAGACCAAATTCGACGGAATATTTTTCTCTAACGGACCCGGCGACCCGATGCTGCCACAAGAGACGCATAACACTATGCGCAAGTGCTTCGAAAGGAAGATCCCAACATGCGGAATCTGCTTGGGCAGCCAGATCATGGGAATTGCCGCAGGAGCCAAAACATACAAACTCAAGTACGGTCACAGAGCGCAAAATCAACCATGCACAGACATGGAAACGGGGAGATGCTACATTACGAGTCAAAACCACGGCTTCGCAATAGACGAAAAGACTATCCCAAAAGACTGGTCCGTATGGTTCAAAAACCAGAACGACAATACCGTCGAAGGCCTGAAACACAAAAAACATCCATTCCTGTCAGTCCAATTCCATCCGGAAGCAACCCCGGGACCAACAGACACCAGCTTCGTATTCGACCGATTCATAGAGCTACTATAGATAAGTATTTCGCGACAGCGAAACTCCACAAACTACCTACTACTAACTACCTCTTACAGCCTACTCGCTAACTCACACAAAAATGAAAAACAAAACAACACTCGGTGTCTTACTGACACTGCTCGCAGCAAGTATTCTTGTCATTAGTACAATGGCTTTGCAGGCGGGAGCTACAGAGAAGCCAATGGTAAATGACGTCCATTCACCTGTGGACGCAGAAAAACTCATGATTACCGGAACCTCCGAAGCGGGAGCGAAAATCACAATAAGTGGCGGGACATTTGAGCTATCTCCAACATATGCAGACGATGACGGATATTGGGAAAAAGTCGTCACGCTGACTCAGGAAGCAACAAATAATTTCACTATAACTGCATCCGGAGCAGATGGAACCGCATCGGAATCCGTCTTGGTAACAGTAGTCGAAAGCAGTGAACAAGCGGCAGCCTACGAAGCAACGTACGGCGTAGATAGAACAGCGCCAGGTACACCGGACATCGATGACGTTGCCTCCCCTGTCGACGCCGACACTATAGATATAACAGGAACTGCCGAAGCGGGATCAACGATAGTTGTCTCCGGTGACGACAACACATCGGCGGCGGTAGGCACAGATGGAATATTCTCTGTCGAAGTCACTTTGCAGCAAAACGACACAAACAAATTCTACTTATCCGCAATGGACAACTCAAGCAATATGAGTTCATCTGTAACAGTCGAAATAGAAGAAATCAGTGGAGGTGACAATGACACGCCAGAGGATGAAGATACTGCAACAGAAATCACCTTTTCCGACGTCGAAACGGGATCGTGGTACGAAGATTACGTAATGAGACTCGCAGAAGCTGGCGTAGTAAGTGGATACGACGGAACAGACTTATTCGGACCTGGAGACTACATAACAAGATCTGCTATCACAAAGATAGCTATGGAGACTTTTGGATACGAAGTACTGGATTCAAGCACAATAGAATTGGAAGATGGCGTACTAACAGACGTCGAAGAAGGCACATGGTACGAAGACTATGTAAAATCAGCATACCACTACGGCATCATAAACGGATATCCTGACGGAACATTCAATCCGGGAGGATATGTCAACAGAGCCGAAGCGGCAAAAATATTGATGGCAGCATCAGGAGTCAGCGAGATGATCAACGCACAAGTCTTTGTAGGAGATGCAGACAACTGGGAAAACCCATTCGGAGACATGACGACGGAAGATTGGTACTATGAGTACGTAATGACGCTTTATACCGGCGATGTAATTGCCGGATATGACAATGGTGATTTCGGAGGTGGAGACTCTATAACAAGAGCCGCTGTCTGCAGAATCGCAGTCGAATTATTGGATTTGCTAGACGAGATACGATCTACTCCGACAATATAAGGTCAGAAGACCAACCTTCCCTGATAATAACTTCTTCCCAACTATCGGAAGAACGCGGATCAAGACAGAATGTGTCTACAGTAACTGCGTATGTATTGATGCCACTCAAGCACCGCCAAACTGCAAATCCCGTCGCGTAGATATCACCTGCAATGAACCCGGCACCGGCAGATTGCGACACAAGAAGCCCATCCATTGATGGACAACCAACAGTAGTTGGGTCGTCGGTTCCGGAAGAAGTTTCTAACAGGACGCACTCACATTTAGAACCTGTCGCCTCACGAAGTCTGGACGCGGCATTATCGCGTATCACACCCTCTGTCTTTTCAAAACTATCAAAATAGGCAGGCAAGGCAGTAGGGTCCACGTAATACCCGGTAACTTCTCGTCAGACGAGATAGTTACGCGGTCAGCAAAGGCATCCCACGCGCCGATAGAAGTTTTGGCCAACATAACCTCCGGCAAGCAGAGCAAGCGCGCTACTCACCGGGTCGCGACCGACAAACCGTTTTACGCTATTTAGAGAAGGAGTACTCATAATGAATGCCTCTAAGGCAGCAATAAATAACACAAGACTTACCGGCTATCAAGCCAAAACAGAGAAGCAAACTACCGAATGTAACTCTCGACATCTATACTACAGTCTACTCACTACTTCTTAACTCTTACTCGCTAGTCGCTAATGCACATAATAGCCCTGGACATAGAGACGACCGGATTCCATCCGGAGAATGACAAGATCATAGAGATCGGAGCCGCATTGGTAAATCTGGAAACTCGCAAGATCGAAGCGGAGTTCGAGACTTTTATAAATCCAGGCGTGCCGATTCCTCATGTAATTACAAACCTGACGGGAATCACAGATCAAGATACTGGCAACGCGCCGACAATGGACGATATAAGAGCAGACTTAATAGCTTTTATAAAAGAGTACCCTATTATGGGTCATAATATCGGCTTTGATATATCGTTCCTCGAAAGTAACGGCCTTAATCTGCCTAACGTGCGACTGGACTCAATGGACATCGCCCATATCGCGATACCAAAAGCAGAGTCTTACAGCCTGGAAATAGTTGCAGAGAAACTCGGGATGTCAAAACCGGGACAACATAGAGCGTTAAAAGACGTAAAAGACAATATAGAAGTCATGTTCAAACTTCTAGATATCTATTTCGCAAAAAATAGTTCGGAAGAGCTAAGTGATATAATCGAGAAATCACTATCTCCATGGAAAGATATATTCAAATACGCAATCAGGAATCATAATACGCAGATAGTTGCATATGACGAACAGACGAAACAAGCTGCAAAAGAAGCTGCTAAATGCGAGGTCAAGCCAAACACGTTGCAGGAGGTAGCTCCGCACGAAATAGAGCAAATCATACCGGAAAACTCAGGCAAAAAAACGATCATAGCAGTAACTGGCGAAAAAAACCTTACAATACTAAATCCAAGTCAATATCTGGATCGCAACCTCTTTAGACAACTGACAGACAAAGAAAGCTTGTCACCCGAGGAGACCGTATTCGCACTGAAAATCCTGCCACTACTACGATCTGCCAACTACCAACTATCATCTACAGAGGTCTCATTCCCAAGCAACATCAAAAATCTATGGTTCGATTACTGTTATACGAGCTATCCGCAGGACATCATCAAAACACTAAAAGTCGCTAATCCGATCATTCTGACTCACCAAACGCTGGCACGCCTTGCCAAATCGGAACAGTTGGACATGTCAGACGCCAACCTCATCATAGACGACATAGACGAATTCCATAACAACGTACAAAGGGCTTTTACAATGCACTATTCGGAAAGACGCTTTGCAGATTCGTCTTTGTCTGAGGGAATAAAAGATCGAATAGCTATACTTTTTGGCTACATTGGGATGATGTACGAGAAACATGGGCAGAGCTTCGCACTAGAACTGTGTCCATATCATTTCGCGACTATGGAATGGCAAAAAATATCCGACTTAGCAACAAAAATTGCAGAAGAGGCAGAAGATAATTCCGAAGAGAGCAGCATGCTAAGATTTCTGGAGAAGAGTAAAAACGGATCTCAGAACCTAAGAATCGAGATCATGCTAGCTATGGATGGATCACCTATATTGAAAATCACACCGCTCAATATAGGGACCATGTTAGCCGAGAAGATTTGGCCGATACCAAGCACCCTCTCCTTAATTGGAACAGCGATAACATACAAGGGAGAATCTCCGGCAGGAACATATTTGAAAAAACTGCTTTGCCTGCCGGAAGACTTCCGCGTCGAGACAGACAACTCCTATATAGACACAGAGAATGTCGATATGCCACCGGCAAAAGATCCTCTCTTCACAACGAATGCAGACAATTATTTACTGCAAAATCTCGACCGGATCGAAAAGCCTGTTTTCATACTGGCAAATTCGCAAAAAGCGGCAGGCATGATTCATCACAAACTGGCTTTGCCATTCAAAGAAAAAGGTATTGCCGTTATGGCACAAGGCGCTTCTGGTGGAATAGGGAAAATAAGGGTGAAAAGTACAAAAGATCCAGAAAATACAGTGCTAGTAGGAACTTACGATTTCTGGAGACTCCTTTCGATGGAGGCCGGAATCACGAATCTAAAAACTTTAATAATCTACAAGCTCCCATTTCCACCACCGGGAACGACACCTTTCAAGGAGCCTGAAGATTTCAACGCTTTCAAAGAGTACGCACTCCCCATAACGGGCTTAAAAATTAAAAAAATTGCCAAAACGGCACAAAAAACGATACTATTAGACAGTCGCATAACCATATAAACAATGACAAACCACAAAAAACTGATTTCAGCTCTAGTAAGCGCTATCACTATTGTTAGCATTTCAAGCTTCGTATCTTCGGCTAGTACATCTGCAAATCAAGCTGCAACAATACTGCCTACAGACACGATATTCCTAACAACCCTGGCTCCTTCGGAAGGAGACAGTAATATCTCAAGTCTATATGAGACATATTTGCTAAACTTATTAAGTAACGGAATCGCAAGCGATATCACGAGTTATTCCGAAAGCACAGACGGACCTGTAGCATCATTCTTGGAAAACAGTATAGCTGCATCCGAGATATCAATAGGCGCATTTCCTATGCAGTCTGGCATTGCGACATTGTTTTTTGTAGTAGAGATGACTAGCGAAGATTACAGCGATCTAAACAGTCTCATTGGAGAGGGATTAACGGCAGCGGAGACAGATACAGGATATGAGATGTATTACTTTGACCCAAGCTCCGACGAGGACAGAATGATTCCGTCATCACCATCAGCATATTTCACTTACCAAGATGGGTATTTGGTGATCGTAGAAGACTACCAAGAAGGACTTGAAGAGCTTCTTACATCAGAGTCAACTTTGAGTAGTAATTCATATTATCAAGAAGTAGAAAACGAGTTCCTGTCAGGCGACTTATGGAACTTATACATAGACATGAATTACGTATTCGACACATACTTGGCAGAGGAAGAAGAACTCGAAATTGCAGACGCGATAGGCGCATACGGGATGTCTATCAAGCAAACATCTAATGGGTTCAAGATGCAAACATACTCATCAAACGATGAGAACATCCTATCGGCACTGGGAATAGACTATTCAGACACGAACGCGGTACCTGACATTTACAATTTCATGCCGTCACAAAACCCGATATTCTACTCCGAGATGTTCAACTTGGCGAAGACATGGAATACGCTCGAGAGTTCATCATCTTTGATAGAGTCGGATCTAAGCGACTTTGACAGCGCGCTGGAGTCGGAAACATCAATAAGTCTGGACTCAGACATCCTTGGCATTTTGGATCAAGGAATAGGAATGCTCATTCAAGACAGTGGAGAGACTTTCCCCACAATGACAATCATGGCTGACGTCACAAACACTAAGGCAAAAGCCGAAGTGACTGTAGATAAGCTTGTAGACTACATATGGGGTTTGACGGAGGCAGAAGGAGACACTTTTACAGCCGCAGAGGGAGAAATGGAGGTTGAGATTACAAAAAGCGAAGAAGAGATGCTGGGAGGAACAGCAACGACATTCCACATCGATATCAGCCAAAAGCAGTCCGAGAATCCATACGCTATCTACATGCCGGAGAACTATTTTGATATAGACATCACAATAGGGATAACAGAAGATGACATATTGATGGTATCAACCAACTCGGATATCGAGGAGGACTACAACCAAGGACTACTAACAGACGACACCTTTGACGAAATGTTTACAGACACACAAGCCCTCGCTACAAACATTTCATATTTCAACATCGGCAACATAGGATCGTACATCAAAGACCTGTTTGACGAATTGGAAGACGCGGCAGGAGAAGAAGTATCTGACTTCCAGAGCGCCAAAGACTCCATAGACGATTTCATGTCTCTATTCGACGCAATGTTTGTATCGTCATTATCGACAAACGACTATTCAAGCAGCGACACAGAAATAAGACTCGACCTTGCGGGACTAATGGATATAGAAGCTTACTTCGACGAAGCAGACACTGAAGTCTCAGGCAGCTACGAAGTTTTCTCTAATTCCCACAAAGAGTTTGAGGACGTAGAGGTAGATGAATGGTATGGCGACAACGTATATTACCTGACAACCGAAGGTGTAATCAACGGATACCCAGACGGCACGTTCCAGCCGGGAAATGATATAACTCGAGCTGAATTCATCACGATTCTAATGAAATCGCTTTACGAAGAAGGATATTTTGAGGATACATGCCCATCAACATGGGAATGTGCATCATGGGGAGAATTCGAAGACGCGAATTACTGGGAGTGGTACGGCAACTATATATACACGGCAAAAGAACTTGGCATAGTTGAGGGATATGGAGACAACACGTTCAAACCGGGAGACCCGATAACCAGAGCAGAAGCGATAACAATGGTTTCCAGGGCATTAGCATTGGCAGAGAAAGAAGATGGCATATCCGTCAGAACTAGTCCTCTCACTTATACCGACATAGAAGAAGGAGCGTGGTATTACAATCCTGTATGGAACGCAAATTACTACAAGATTGTTAACGAGAACGGAGACATGGAAACTTTTGAGCCTGACAGGCCGATAAACAGGGCTGAGAGTTCACAAATCATCAAGAAGCTCATGGATGTCGTGAAGGCAAACTAGTCCGCGATTTCTGCGTCAAAACAATGACAGAACCCCATAAAACTGGCTTACACACAAGGAAATTCAAAATCTTTTCCCATTGACTTTTTTTCAGCCCAAACTTAAAATCTCTCAAGCTAAAATTACAGGATACAAAGGTTCATTGTATCCTTTTTCACGAAAAGCTCACTGCCTACTACACCCTATCCCCTACACCCTATTAACAACATGACTACAAAAGATACTACTACGCACGATGATCCATTAATGTTGATACAAAAATCAGAGGAGAAGACACGTCAGCAATTGGCAAAGAAGGAAGATGAGAACCGAAAAGAGCTCGAAAAAGCGGGAGAGAAGGAAAAGGCCGCTCTGAAAGCAGCAGAAGAGGAAGCACGTTCGGCAGGTAATAAGAAGATAGAGAAAGCAAAAGCAGACGCACAAGCAGACTTAAAAACAAAATTAGCAGCAGCAGACAGAGAGGTCATCACACTGGCAGACAAAGCGGAAACTTCCAAGAAAGAAGCTATGGATTTGGTTATAAAAGCTTTCGAGCAGTCTACGAAATAAATACTACCCACTAATTTCTCACCGTGTCCGTCATACCAATGCAGAAAATTCAGGTTATCGGCCTAAGAGAGCAGCTAGAAAAAGCTATGACTTTCTTGCAGGAGAGGAATGTAATGGAAGTAAAGGAATTAAGTGCGGACATTACTAGCAGGATCAACTCAGCTACAAAGCACGATCACGATCTCGAACTAAAGCTTGCGAATCTGGATTTTGCTATCAAATTACTATCAAATTACGAGAAAAACAGCATATTGCCGTCGCCCATCATATTGAATGCGACAAACATGGAGTCGATTGCAAAAACTTTCAATTATGAAGAAGCGATCAAACAAGCACAAAGACTTGAAGAAGAAATGGTCGGAACAAAGAATAGGCTGACAGAGATCCAGCAAGACGAGAAGGCATTGGAACCTTGGAAGAATCTATCGGTTCATTTGGACACGCCTCACGTAACCAGAACTTCCAAATTAACACTTGGAGTTATCGGCAAACTGGATTACGAAAAATTCCAGAAATCACTTTCAGACCTTGGACTCAATATAGACTTCCACACTGTCTCGGAAGATCAATCAAAAGCTTATTTTTCACTTATATATTTACTTGCAGATGCAGATCAGATAAGCGGCCTAATGTCGGAATACCGAGTGCAAGAAGCTGAGCTGAAAACCGCGGAAGGAAGCGTAAAACAGCATCTACATGCTATCAAGAAAGAGTCTACCGAGCTAACTCACCAGCTCAACAAAACAGAGAAAGAGCTGGCCGAATTAGCAAAAAACTTAGACAGCTTGAAGGTAGTACACGACTACTACCTATGGCAATTTGTCCGCGAAGAGAGAAAGAATCTAACAGGCGAAACGGAATACACTTTCGTCCTAACCGGATGGGCAAAAAAAGGAGCTCTTAAGGCATTAAAAGGGGATATCAAGGAGAGAGCGGAAGGCGTAGCAATAGTTGAAGTAGCTCCAGAGGAAGGAGAAGAAGCGCCTGTAGCTCTACGCAACAAAGGATTTATGAAGATGTTCGAATCAGTCACAAGAATTTACGGATTGCCTCTGCCTACAGAGATAGATCCGACCCCGTTATTGGCAGCTTTTTTCATTATATTCTTCGGACTATGTCTATCTGATTCCGGATACGGATTCATCCTGTTCTCATTAACATTCATAGCGCTGAAATTCCTCAAGATACCGGAGGAAAGCAAAGGGCTAATAAGACTTCTCATGTGGGGAGGACTTGTTACCTTCGTAGCCGGAATAATATTCGGAGGATGGTTCGGCCTCACCCCTGAACAAGCTCCTTCATTCCTTACAAAGATGGTCCCAGGAGCAAATGGAGAGGAGGTACTTGGATTCAAAGGACAATTAATCAACCCGGTCGGATCTGGAGCTATAATCTTTTTGGGATTAGCTTTCGCGCTAGGGATAATACAGGTACTGGTTGGACTAATGATTGACGGATATTGGAAAATCAAAGACGGCGCAATAATGGACGCCATGCTGGACAGTTTCTTATGGATCATATTCCTTGTTTCTCTTCTTAGCCTGGGAGCAACTGGAATGATCGAATCATTAACACCATATGCGGGACTGTCTAAGAACATCGCTCTGGGGCTTACAATTGCACTGGTACTAACCCAAGGACGCAAAAGCAAGAGCATCGTTGGAAAACTGGGACTTGGGGTGCTGTCGCTCTACAACGTAGTGGGATATTTCTCGGACGTACTCTCGTATTCACGTTTGATGGCGCTTGGACTCGGAACAGGAATTATAGCTTTCGCGATGAACACTATCGCAGGCATCATGGTCGATTTGGTTCCATATGTAGGATTCATTATAGGAATAATAGTAATTATACTTGGACATAGCTTGAACATTGCACTATCAACACTGGGGGCGTTCATACACTCAAGTCGTTTGCAATTCGTAGAGTTCTTCGGCAAGTTCATGGAAGGAGGAGGAAAAGATTTCGAGCCATTTACGAGAGAATGCAAGTACACACACTTAAAGGACTAGGGGCTCAATCACTATCCCCTACACCCTATCCCCTACACCCTCTAATAACAAATTAACCCCATATCGCATGGAAACAGGTCTAGCACTAGCGGTCTTCGGAGCTGCAATAGCAGCCGTATGCGGCGGAATCGGCTCAAGTATAGGAGTAGGTCTCGCTGGACAAGCAGGAGCAGGAGTCACTACTGAGAAGCCAGAGCTTTTCGGTAAAATCCTTCTTATGCAAGCATTGCCAGGTACGCAAGGAATCTACGGATTTCTAGGCGCACTGCTTATTCTTATGCAGGTCGGTCTCCTAGGAGACGAGGTAGTTGTAATCAGCACACAGACCGGACTACAATTCCTAGCAGCAAGCCTTCCTGTAGGATTGGCTTCTCTGTTCTCAGGAATTCAGCAAGGAAAAGTTTCTGCAACAGGTTTGAAGGTTATTGCTAAAAACCCGGCTAACGCAGGTAAAGCGGTAATCATGTCAGCGATGGTAGAAACATACGCGGTTCTAGGTCTCTTAGTCAGCGTACTTCTTATCTTCGGAATCAAGGTATCATAAGTTTTTTGCCTGTAACCCCGATGGAACTTTGGTTTCCTACGGGGTTGCAAGGAGTAAAACAATCTGCGCGGAAGCGCTCCATCCCTACCTCCTACGTCCTAAATCCTAAATCCTAAACAACATGCCTCTACAAGATCTCATTAAAGAAATAGAAAAGATTGGAGACAAGAAACTCAAAGATCTTGAGAAGAAATTTGCTGAAGATTTACAGGCTATGGAGAAACAATACAAAGCGAAGAGGGAGGAAGCTGTCAAAGTTATCGAGAAAAAAGCGGAGGAGGCAACAGGTCGTGTAAAAGCGAGAGCGGAAATGCTTGCGAATACAGAAAGACGCAAGAATATACTGTCGAAAAAACGCGAGATCCTAGACAGCGTATTCGTAGATACGCTATCTAGGTTGGCAAAATCTCCAGACTACAAAAAATACCTGGAAGCATTAATAAAACAAGCTACAACTTACTCTGAAGAAGGCGAGATTATACCTGCTAAAGGCAAAAAGGCTGTAACAGAAGATGTGATCTCCAAAACAGAGTACAAAATAGCGGAGGAAGGTCAGTTTCACGGAGGATTCATTTTGAAAACAGGCAAAGTAGAGTACGACTTCACTTTTGATTCAGTAATTGAGAAGAAATTACGTGACGAGCTGGAAACAAAAGTCGCCAACATTCTATTCTAGCCATACGCTCTAATCCCTAAGTCCTAAATCCTAATAATGATCAACAACGACGATTACATATACGCGGTCACCTTAGTTCAAGTGCTAACAAATCAGCTCTTGGACAGAAACGACATAGAGAGAATGCTTGGAGCCAAAGACGCAAAAGAGGCCTACAGGATTTTGAATGACACCGATTACTCAACTCATATCGGAGACGTATCGAGGGTAGAAGATTTCCAGGAAGTAATCGACGCAGGCCTATCAGACACGCGCAAACTGCTACGCGATATGACTCCGGAAAGATGGGTACTTAACATGGCATGGTACAAATACGATGCGCATAACACGAAGACCCTGCTAAAAGCTAAACTAACAGGAAAAACATACGAAGATGTAGCAGAACTTCTTATCCCATGGGGAAAAATCAAGTTATCGGCACTTACCGAGTTCATTTTTGCAGATGAAATCATCCAACCAAGAATGAAAGGCGATGAGAAACCTCGCCTACAGAGAGCAGTACAAAGAAGCAAGGAGCTTTATGAGGAGACAGGAAGTCTAACATTGGTGGATCTGCACATAGATCGTGCTTTCCTTAAAGTACGTCAAAAAATTGCAAAGGGAACAGGTTCGAAATTTCTGCAGAGCTTCATGAAAGCGAAAACAGACATTCACAATATAATGGCATTCTGCAGAAGCAAAGACCAGCACGTAGACCCGGAAATAGTACTAAAAAAAGCTCTTACAGTAGGAGGAACTATAAGATTAGACAAGTTTAACGACAATCTAAAAGAAGACTGGGACGCAGTAAACACAGCTTTCAGCTTCTGCGCATACTCAGACTCTATCGCAAAAGGACTGGAGAGTTACAAAGAGACAGGATCTTTCAGAAAGCTGGAAAGGCTGCTGCAAAATGACGTACTTGAAATGATTAACGATGCCAGATTCCTTCCATTCGGGATCGAACCGATACTTAACTACTGGTGGCTCAAAGAATTCAACGCGCAAATCATCAGAATGATAATGGTCGGCAAGCTTAATGGACTCGACACAGAGATGATAAGAGAGGAAATCCCACACTCATATGTGAACTAACACGCGCGAAGCGCTCCATCCCTAAGTCCTAAATCCTGCCATAAATAAACATTCCATTCACTAATCCCTAAATCCGAAGTCCTAAATCCTAAAATAACAATGCATCACAAAATAGCAATCATCGGTCCAAAAGACGCTGTACTTGGCTTCAAAGCACTAGGTCTGGAAGCTCATTCGGCGCTGGACAAAGATCAAGCGATTGAGACACTGCAAAAACTCGCGAAAAAAACTATTGGAGAAGAGGGGTTTGAAAAACCGGCTTACGCAATCATCTTCATAGTGGAAGACCTTGCGATGCAAATTCCTGCAGACGATTACAAGAAAGTTTCTGCAGCTGTAATGCCTGCAATAGTACCAATCCCTGGACCAAAAGGCACAACAGGCTTCGGACTCAAGAGGATAAGCAAAATTGTAGAACAGGCAGTCGGCTCCGACATTCTAGGAGACAAATAGAACTACTACACACCATTCACTACACCCTAAATCCTAAGTCCTAAATCCTATCTAACAACTACTAACTCAATAATCATGTCAGAACAAAAAGGAACAATCATTAAGGTCGCAGGACCGCTCGTCGTAGCCAAGGGACTGCCTCACGCTAAGATGTACGAGGTTATGCGTGTTTCCGACAAAGGCCTCATAGGAGAAGTTATCGAAATTAAAGGAGATAATGTTTCTATACAGGTCTACGAAGAGACTTCAGGCGTTGGACCGGGAGAACCGGTAGTATCAACGGGAACAACCATGTCGGTTGAACTTGGCCCTGGACTGCTGGAATCAATCTACGACGGTATCCAGAGACCATTGCCTCTCATCGAAGCGCAGTCAGGTGCTTTCATCGCACGTGGTATCGAGGTCCCTGCGCTAGACAGGAAGAAAAAATGGAATTTGGAACCAACTGTTAGCGTTGGAGACAAGGTTATTGCAGGAGATGTTCTTGGAGAAGTACAAGAGACAAACCTAATCCGTCACAAAGTAATGGTTCCACCTACATTGAAGGAAGGAACAGTTTTAGAAATCAAATCGGGAGATCACACGGTAGAAGAAGTTATAGCAGTAGTAGAAGACACCAGCGGCAAAAAGCACGATCTTACAATGATGCAAAGGTGGTCTATTAGGAAACCAAGGCCTTCTGCAAACAAAAAAATTCCTAATGAGCCACTTATCACAGGAACACGTGTTTTGGACACGCTATTCCCTATTACGAAAGGTGGAGCAGGATGTATTCCTGGACCTTTTGGAGCTGGAAAGACAGTCACGCAACAATCACTGGCTAAGTATTGCGATGCTCAAATCATCGTCTATATCGGTTGTGGTGAACGTGGAAACGAGATGACAGACGTACTTATAGAGTTTCCTCACCTTGAGGATCCAAACACAGGCGAACCTCTGATGAAACGTACAATCCTTATTGCGAACACTTCAAACATGCCGGTAGCGGCTCGTGAAGCCTCTGTCTACACGGGTATCACAATAGCCGAGTATTATCGCGATATGGGTTACAACGTAGCTCTTATGGCCGATTCCACATCGCGTTGGGCTGAGGCTCTACGCGAGATGTCTGGACGTCTTGAAGAGATGCCAGGTGAGGAGGGTTACCCTGCTTACCTAGGTTCCAGGACAGCTGAGTTCTACGAAAGAGCTGGTATAGTCGACTGTCTGGGATCAGACGACAGAGTGGGTTCACTCACTGCTATCGGAGCGGTTTCTCCTCCGGGTGGAGACTTATCTGAGCCTGTGACTCAGAACACACTGCGTGTAACAAAAGTATTCTGGGGGCTAGACGCAAAACTGGCTTACAGACGTCACTTCCCTGCTATCAACTGGCTAAACAGCTACTCTTTATATTTGGACAACATTGGAAGCTACGCAAAAAAAGCTGTAGCAGAGGATTATATGGATGTTCGTGGTACCGGTATGAGTTTGCTTCAAGAAGAATCGAAACTGGAAGAGATCGTAAAACTCGTAGGTATGGATGCACTTTCAGCCAAGGAGAGGCTTATCCTAGAATCTGCAAAATCTATACGTGAAGACTTCTTATTTCAAAACGCTTTTGATCCGGAAGATGCATACACTTCTCTAGCGAAACAGTATTGGATGCTAAAGACAATCATCAGCGTATATCAAGAGGCATTACCTCTGGTAAGCAAGGAAGGATTCGAGATTGAAAAACTTCTCAACTTGCCAGTCTTGCAGGAAGTGGCGAAGTGCAAAGAGATCAAAGCAGACAATCTGGAAGCTTACGCAGAATTAATAGAAAGGATAAAAAAAGAGATCGGGAAACTAGCTGCAAAGATGGAGACGGAGAGCTAAATCACACTATACCCTACCCCCTATACCCTAAATAAATAACATGCAAAAAGAATATCAAACCATTACCTCGATCGCGGGACCGCTGATCATGGTTGAGGGAGTGGATGACATCAAGTACGAAGAGCTTTGTGAGATAACACTTCCATCGGGAGAAATTCGCCTCGGTAAAGTGCTGGAAGCCAACGAAGGAATGGCTATGGTCCAGATGTTTGAGAACACACAAGGTGTCGGAACAAAAGGCTCAAAAGCCAGGTTCCTGGGAAAAACATTGGAAATTCCTGTATCAGAGGAAATGCTAGGACGCGTATTTGATGGAAAAGGTAAGCCGATCGACGGAGGCGCGGAGATTATCCCGGAGAAAAGACTCGACATCAACGGAGCACCATTGAATCCTTTTTCGCGTGACTACCCTAACGACTTCATCCAGACAGGTATATCTACAATCGACTGTCTGAACACACTCGTACGTGGACAGAAACTGCCTGTGTTCTCAGGGGCAGGTCTGCCACATGCGCAGATTGCGGCACAGATCGCTCGTCAGGCAAAGGTACGAAGTGAGGGTAGCGGCGACTTTGCCGTAGTATTTGCGGCGATGGGTGTAACTTTTGAAGAAGCTCAGTATTTCACAGATGAGTTTAGAAAAACCGGAGCTATCGAAAGAGCCGTCCTATTTATCAACACGGCTGACAATCCAGTAGTAGAACGTATTGCGACTCCACGTATGGCGCTTACAACGGCTGAGTATCTTGCTTATGAGAAAGATATGCACGTGCTTGTTATCATGACTGACCTTACAAACTATTGTGAGGCGCTACGTGAGGTTTCTGCAGCTCGAAAAGAGGTACCGGGACGACGTGGTTACCCAGGTTATCTATACACTGACCTTGCTACACTGTACGAACGAGCTGGTCGAATCAAAGGACGCAAAGGATCGATCACTCAGATCCCTATCCTAACTATGCCGGAAGACGACATCACTCATCCAATCCCTGATCTTACAGGTTATATTACAGAGGGACAGATCGTACTTTCTCGCGAACATCACAGAAAAGGCATCTACCCGTGTATCAACGTACTTCCTTCCCTTTCACGTCTTGCTCCAACAGCCAGAAAAGTTACACGTGAAGATCACGAAGGTATGTTCGCGCAGCTTTATGCGGCTTACGCTCGTGGAGTTGAAGTTCGTGACCTTGCTATCATCCTTGGTGAAGCGGCGCTGCAAGAAGTTGATAAGCTGTTCTTACAATTTGCAAACAACTTTGAGTCAAAATTCATAGCACAAGGCGAGTACGAAGACAGAACAATCGAAGACACTCTTTCTATTGGATGGGATCTACTACGAATCTTGCCAAAGACAGAACTAAAACGTGTCAAAGAAGATCACATCGCAAAATATATGGATGGCAAATCAGCGGCAGAACCAGAAGATTCCGAAGAGGAATAGTAATCTGCCCACCTGCCCAGCCTATCTTGCGTGAAACGCTCAATCCCTATCCCCTATCCCCTATACCCTACCCCCTACACCCTAATAAATGGCAAAGCTAGACGTCAAACCAACGAGAATGGAGCTCCTTAAGCTGAAAACACAGCTTAAGTCAGCCGTGCGCGGTCACAAGCTCCTCAAGGACAAACAAGACGGTCTGATGCAACAATTCATGGAGATCATCCGCGAAGCTAAGACAATAAGACGAGATATTGAGGAAAAACTCGGCAAGGCATTTAAGAGCTTTTTGTTTGGCTCGGCAAAGACAATGCCAAAGATGCTTGAGAGCGCACTCACTTTTAACTCAGCCAAATTAAGCTTAGATGTAAAAACCAAGAACGTAATGAGCGTGCACATTCCTTTTTTCAAACAACACTTGGAAGGAGATGTTTTGTCGTATGGTTTCAACCAAACATCGTGCGAATTAGACGCATCACTTAAGGCTTTTCAAGAAGTGCTTCCTGACCTTATCAAGCTTGCACAGATCGAGAAACAAGCCGAGAGACTGGCGGAGGAGACAGAGAAGACACGCCGCCGTGTGAATGCGCTTGAGCATAACCGCATCCCGAGTCTCAAAGAGACGATCAAATTCATATCGATGAAGCTGGAAGAAGGCGAACGCAGCGCAATCGTCGGCGTGATGATGATCAAAAGCAAGGTAGAGAAGTAGAAGTAGCGCCATCTCAATGAAAGCAGTATCATATACCTGCTTTTTAACTATACTCAAAATGGAACCATGTGAAACAAGCCCTCTATTGAAACCGTTATACGCCGTAATTCTAATCATCGTAGCGGCTTTTCTCATACCTATGTATGGCCTGAATTTTGACAACTATCCCGAAACGGAACTAGTCAACTACTCATTCATATGGGTGCCATGTCTAGCATTCAGTCTGGTAGGACTTGCTACGACCAGAAAAGAAAGGCCACTTCTTTTGGCATTATCAGGCGCGGTAGCGTCATTCGTTTTGTTGTTTGCGTTTTTCGAAATACTTTGGCCTCTACTATGAAAAAGATCCTACTATCAATTCTCTGCTCTCTGCTATTTGCACCTTATTCCTTCGCATCAAGCTGGTGGATCGATTCTTATAATACGCAAATAGCGGTCCAGACAGACAGCACTCTGCTGATAACAGAGACAATTACCGCCAATTTCTCCGAAGAAGCACATCATGGAATCTACCGCATCATACCGAAATACATGGCACAAGAAGATGGAAGTCTGGAGAAATTACGCATCAAACTAATATCAATAACGGATGAAGACGGAGAGAAATATGACTATTCAACAATATCAACGATAGAGGCGATACAATATCGGATAGGAGACGCCGATATATTGATACAAGAACCACGCACATATGTCATAACTTACGAAGTCACAAACGGACTACTGTTTTTCGAAGACCATAATGAAGTCTACTGGGATGCAATCGGAACGGCATGGGAAGCAAATATATTGAGTGCGACTACGACAATAATACTGCCTGAAACATTGACGGTTGATGACGAAATAACATCAATCTGTTACGCTGGAAGTATAGGTAGCACAGAGCAGAGTTGCACATACACTCAAACCAACTCAAACCGCGTAGATTTCAAGACAACAAAGACCCTAAGCCCATATCAGGGATTCACAATCGCTGTAAGTTTTCCGCTCGGACATACCACGCCACCATCAGAGCTACTATGGATGATCCTCGACTATTGGCCGATCATCATTGTTCCAATAGTTTTTCTAATCATATTTCGCAAATGGCAACTCTACGGAAAAGACAAAAGGCCTACAGTCATAGTCCCGGAGTACGAACCGCCACACGGCATGTCGCCTATCGAAGTCGCGATAATCCTGGACGAAAGAGCCGACAGTAGAGATATTTCAGCCGTCCTGATCGACCTGGCAATCAGAGGATTTATCAAAATAGAAGAAATCGACCAGAAAAAACTTGGTATTTTCGGCTCAAAAGACTACAAACTACACAGGTTAAAACCCGACAACGAGAAATCGCTGCAAGATTTTGAGGAAGAGCTGCTTCATAGGATTTTCGGAAGCCAAAAAAGCACAAAAGTATCCACTCTCAAAAGTAAATTCTATACACACTTGTCTATCTTGAAGAAAAAAGCGATGGACACGGCCATGGAGAAAAAAATGTTCGAAGTAAGACCGGAAACTATCAAGCGGACGTACTCATTTATAGGCGTCTTGGTAACCATAGGAGGATTCTTCGTATTCCCGTTAATCAACGTTTTTAGCGCAGCATTCGTACTGGGCACTTCCATCATAGTAAGTGGCATACTGATCGTTGTTTTTGGAATGTACATGCCAAAGAAAACCAACGAAGGACAAAGGCTATACGAGAAAGTTCTAGGGCTAAGGCTCTACATAGAAACTGCGGAAAAAGATCGAATAAAATTTCATGAGAAAGAGCATTTCGAAAAATTGCTCCCTTACGCGATGATTTTTAATCAGACCAACCATTGGGCAAAACAGTTTCAAGATATATACACGGAGCCACCAAGTTGGTATGAATCAGACACATGGACGCACTCAAACAGCTTTATGCTTGCAAGTCTTGTAGGAAGCCTGGAAAACGCCACATCTACAATGAACTCGGCAATGACATCAATGCCAAGCGATAGCGGTGGCTCGGGATTTTCGGGAGGAGGAGTAGGCGGCGGTGGCGGCGGTGGAGGAGGCGGAGCTTGGTAGTCGGCAGTCACAGCATATATACAGACATGATGTTTTATGTTATAATAAAAACCTTCGGAGACCTATTTTAATACACTGGTACATTCAGCCCTGAAGTGCACCACTAGTGGTGTGAATAAGAAGGTTTTCTTGGTACATAATTTCATAAGGGGTTTTGTAATTCAAGCTTTTACGGGGAGTGTGGTTTAGCCAATCTTCGATTTTTTGTATTTGCTTGTCGGAATAATCAGCAATATTGGCACCTTTTGGTATGAATCTGCGTATACGCAGATTCACATTCTCAACTGCTCCTTTTTGCCAAGAAGCATAGGAGTCACAGAAGAAAATAAGCAGATTTAGTCGTTCGTGCCACTTGTTCTCAATCCCAGTGTCCAAGGTTAGAGATCTGATTTTGCTAAATGTCTTCATGCCCCTCAGTATGGCTCTGTTTGTAGTAGATGGTTTCAAATTCGATAGCTTTCTCAGCTTCACAAATCGAGACTTCCTTTCCACTATCACATTCAATGATGTAGAGCCGTACTTCTTTCCGGAAACAACCGTATCTGCTTCAAAGTGACCGAACTCAAGTCTTTCATTGGCGGCATTTGGTCTCTTATGAATGCTAACCCTGTTGGGAATCATTTCGCGTTTGGTTTTCTTGCCTCGCCGCCGCCTCTTTCGGTACTGTTTACTTGGTAAGTATTGGCAATATGCTTGACAGTACGCACTGTATAACCACTTGTATATGCCTTGGCGGCTCACATATGGGAGGTGTTTGTCCACCTCCCTGAGTCTCTCCCGGCTATTTGTTCGGGTGTAAGACTGTTTTGAAGAGATTCCTTAATGTAGTTCTCCAAAGGAGTGCAATCTGTAATCTTCATCCCCTGATACTTGGAGAATCTACGCTTGGCCTTGTACTTCAGATGAGCCTTATGCGGATCGTATTTGCCATTAGTACTGTTCTTTTGTATTTCACGAACAACACCTGAATGGCTTCTACCAAGAACTATCCCAATATCCCGCTTGGAATAGCCTTTTCTTAGCAGAATGCTGAGCTCTAGCCTTTCTGCTTTTGTGTAATGTTTATAAGTTTTCATGTCACCTAGGTTAATACCTTAGGTGGTGCACTTCAAACGTGAATGGGGGAAGCAGATTTTGCTAAACAGGTCTTCGCTATTGCGAAGAAAAATCCGTTTCTGATGAGGCTTGTTCTGATAGACGGGATGCGTAGAGCGGGAATAATAAGCGAGAACCCGCAAGGTGATAACAAGAAATACAATATTCCAAATTTCGACACATTGCTAAAATGGGAAAGATGAGTATTGATTCTTAGACCGACTACACGCCAAACCCTGTACTGCGCCATTCACAAACATATCCCACAAATGCCGATATATTGCTTGCAAGTACAGGTAAAGAGACAGTTTGCCCGCTACTTGCCAATTTAAGTGAAACATAAACTCGTTCCGGCGTATCGTCAGCAGTGGGAGTTTCGTCAAATAATAATAGAGTATCGTTTAGCCGATTCAAATCTCTCAAAAAAGTTACGCCCGACTTGTAAGTAGCCACTACGCATGTCGTATCTGTAGTAAAAACCAATTCGAAATGAATGATGGCGTCACCAGAGAAGTTTAATTTTGACATCTGTCGAGATACGCCTGCAGCTGTAATTGCATTGCCATCTCTTGCAAGAACACCGGCATGTGTATTTTCATTCATAGGATCACTATAAAAATCGACCTGACTTAAGCCGTAACCGGTAATCGAAAGACCATCCAAAAACATTTGAAGTCTTTCTTCTATATCGGCATCAAAAGGCAATTCAAATTCTATTCTCTTAAAACCACGGCAACTGACATTAACACCGGTAACATCTTGACTATACAGCTCTGCCAACCTGATTAAATCTTCATCAACCTGCCATGGAGTCTCTGAAACGATCTGAAGATCTCCCATCGTAACTCTATGACAAACCCACACACCAGCCTCCTGTACGGCAAGCTCGACTTTGGCAGCAAACAGCTCCCGGTCCAAGCACTGACCATCATCACTGACAACGGTTTCAACTCCGCAAGGATCTTGCAAACGGACACAAACTTCTTCGATAGGACCACTGCGTTGAGTAATCATAATGCTTATTAAGACAAGTCCAGAACTATATAACCAAGGACTCGACATGTCAACGGCTTGTAATGGTTTTCACCGCTTCAGTTTCTTACCAAAAACGGCTCGGCAAACCCAAGCGATCGATACTACAGCTTAAACCTACATTTCAAAAACACTAACAATGCAGTTCCAGTCTAAATTAGACTCCCTTGTCACAAGATCAGAGGTACTAATATCGTACGACACATAAACCTTGCCATCATGAAGGAGTAACCATGGACGACCACCATTGGTAAAATCTTCTCTTTCGAAATCAGTAACAGCAATAGTTTTAACTTTGTTCCAATCTCTATCATAAACACCTAACATAACATTGCTTACCCGATTTGCTTTACTCCCAATGTCCAAGTAAGACACATAAAACAGCTCCGAACTGGCGTCATAAGAAACTCCTTGTGGCCACTGCCCATTTTCAGCAAGGATTTTGCTATCCAAAAAATTCCAATCCTCATCGTATCTCATGACTATCAAATCACCGAAATACGCTGTAGACGTCACGAAGTTATACACACCATCAACAAAAACCAAAGACGACCCATTAATATGAAGAACATCATCCAAAACAAATTCATCTACTAACTGCAGGTCTTTATCAAACACATGATTATGAGTAGCATAACCAACCTCTGGATCAGTCTGAGTCTGATCAACTTGTGACAAGATACTACTCAAAACAAAGTACCCATTAACATAAGAGATCATTTGATCATTTGCCTGTTCGTCATCATCTAATTCGATTTCAAGCAGCTCCAATTCTTCCCACGTAGCAGCATCATAAACACCAAGTCGCCAACCATCGGGACCGCCAGTCAAATGATAGTAAATATCATTGACCATAACCGTAGCAGCATCTCCACCTCCGAAAATATATTCATCATGCTCCCCGAAATACTCCAAATCCGTCGAATAGATTTTATACGCATATCCTCCAGCACCCTCAAAGCCACCGGCATTACCGGAATCTTCAGCCAATTCATAAAGGTCAACATTGTCTCTATTGGCACCACCAAAGGTCACGACAAAACTATCTGTTGTCTCCACATAATTAATCCTACAAAAAGCGCCATAATCATAAACATCGTCAGGCGCAACTGTTATCGTATCAACAAGCTGCAGCGAAGCATCTTGATCCGGCTCATTACCAAATACATAGAATCCGCCGACAGCTACAACCACAATCACTCCAAGAATTTTTATTTTCATAATACTCTAGAGTTACAAACCACTACATCTCTTATACCAAAATTCATACAATATGGCGAAGGGGCTATGCCCTAGCGAAAGACACAAACATAAGTTTTTTGTGATTGTATCGAGCGGCTCAATCGCACTATCACTCCAATAATAGAATTTTGGTGATAGGCGAAAGAACGTACTTAACGTAAGTGAAAGAGCCTATCACCAAAATTCATCGATGCCCTAGCGAAAAACATCAACCCATCAGTTTTTTGTGATTGTTGCGAGCGGCTCAGCAAGATAGTAGCGAATTTTGCGTTCCGCAGCCGTAAGCCCAGCTAAGCGGGGCCGGAGGCGCAGGACGACGAGTAGTGATTTTTGCAATCATGGTGACGACAGGATAACAAAATCTCTAACGAGTTGAGCAAAATCCTATTGCAGCCACGAAGCGTCGATGCCCTAGCGAGACGATGAACTTTAAGTTTTTTGTGATTGTATTGAGCGATCTTGAAACGTCGAGCAAAGCGAGACTTTCACG
>MNZJ01000004.1 GCA_001873565.1 Candidatus Peregrinibacteria bacterium CG2_30_44_17
TATTACAAAACTTGCTCCCAAATCAGGCAAGTTCAAATACGGAATCAGTATCCACCCATCTCAGACAGGACTTCTTAAAAACCTCCTAAAAGCCGCGAAAAACGCTCTCAAGAGTGCCGGAGTCAGTTCGCGATATCTCAATCAGGACGCAAAGAACCTATCAAGCATACAAGCCGCCAACTGCACGGAACTTAGTCTGATTTTCACAGACGCAAAAACTTTCCTAACCAAGACAGTCGCAACTCAAGACATCGCGTCTTACAGCAAACGAGATTACGACAGACCTGCGCGAGACAGCTTGTCAGGGATGCTACCGCCAAAGCTGGCACAAATGATGATAAATCTGGCAAATCCATCACCTGACACCGTGATCTACGACCCTTTCTGCGGATCAGGAACGATTTTACAGGAGGCCATGCTCATGGGCCTAAGCTGCAAGGGATCGGATTTAAGCGAAAAAGCAGTCACAGATTCAAAAGAGAACATCGAATGGATTAAGCGAGAATGTAGGCCAAAAGGACAGTGCCTCAGCATAGAGGAAAAAGACGCAACAAAACTCACTTCAACAGATTTCCGCAATAAAAAAATCGCAATAGTAGCCGAGAGCTACCTAGGCCCACCAAAACAAGGCATTCCAACCGAAGAAGAAGCTATGGCGGCACTAAGTCAGCTTGAGCCGCTATATATAGATTTCTTGCGGACAGAAATACCACCTAGAACCGAAATCGTATTGGCACTACCATTCGTCAATTTGAGACCAAACCCGATATTCCTGGAAAATTTTATTGAAAAGGCAAAAGAACTTGGATATAGTGTCGTAGCTGCAATCCCTCCCCTAACCTATGCTCGCAGAAATCAGGTTATAGGAAGAATGATTGCAAGACTTCGAAAGGAGTAAAAATGTTCGGGAGTAGCTCAGTGGTAGAGCGTTCGGCTGTTAACCGAAATGTCGTGGGTTCGAACCCCACCTCCCGAGCCATAATAAGCCCGCATCCTGCAACACAGGATAAGGGGTTATTAATGATTCGGAAGTGGGGGTAAGAACCCAGGGTTCGAGCGACGAGGATAGAGAGAGTAATACTGGAACAAAGTTGCAGTATTACCGAACGACGCAGGAGCCTAGCTTTGCACAGCAAAGCGTCACCCCACCTCCCTAATGCAAAAAGGATTCCTGCTCAAAACATCTTGGGGAAGCATATTGGTCATAGCAGCATTCCAATTCGTACCACCTCGAGAAACAAGATTATTTCTAATCCAACGGTACACATTCTCTCCAGGAACCCCTTCCCGATTAGCCCATCGTCGTAACTTAGCAGGATGCCAAGATTCACCATCGTCCAAGCCACTTAAGAACTCAACAAGGAGCTGTTTAACCTGCTCTTGCGACACAACAACTTTATCCTTTTCCAAAATAAACACATATTCATCTAAAAGAGGCGCTATGCCCTTTAATATTTGACGTAGTGTTGCTTCACAAAACCCACCTTCAACATTCCTATCCACATAGAATCTAATATTCCTTCCGCGAAAGCCATCTTTAGCCTGCCATTGATCTAATTTGCTCGACCACCATGCTTCACCAGGCTGTAGCCCACGCAAAAATTCTACCAGATAAGCCCTAACATCCTTTAAGCTATTAATCTTCTTTTCGTAACCTGTATACGGATGCCTGGAAAGCAAAACATCACTTCTGCCCAAAAACTGTTTCAAAATCTTACTATTGAGCCCACCTTCAAAATTAGCCACCATCCAATAATAGAGAGCATTACCGGTCACGCCATTTTTACCCGGCCACGCACTTAATGACTCAGTATTCCAAGTCTCATCTTGATCCAAAGATTGCAAATAAAGTTTGAGATATTTTTTAGCAACTACAGGAGATGTCAAAACTTCAGATTTAAATGATGTAGCACACGGATTCTTCGCAAGCATTTCTTCGGCATCATCACCAATAATCACCTTAACAACATCAAGATTCCAACCACACAAACCATGAATCCTGTAATAAAGCCTGGAACCAGAAACACCATTATACTCCCATCTTTTCAAATCAGTCACAGTCCACTGAGCTCCAGGCTCAAGCTGTCCAATAAAAGCCCTGAGAAATCCTCTGGTTGAACCTTCTTCCCTTGCCTCATTCACAATGTCCTCGAACCCTAGAGCGCACGCCACCTTAAAACGTACAGGAGTCGAAACAATCGAAACGACATCCGAATACCTCGATTCAAGCTTTTCAGAACAAGCCAGGACATCACGCCTAATACGACGACAAATACATGAAACACGATTCATACTTCCGATTTGATCATCAGGCTCTACGACCGAAGCTAAATCATCCCTAAAAGAACGTGGCAAACGAAGTTTCTCCTCACGAGCACAGGACTCTATAATATCAGCAAATTCTAACCCTGTTATATATCCCATGAAATCATATTGTAGAGGCTCGAATTATAGCACGAAGAACCAACAAGCCAATCTCCAAATTCGGCAAAGCAAAGCATCGTCACCCAACCTCGAGGAACCAGCATCCCCTGTACAAACCTTCTATTAACCTGTATAGTTAAGACCTGAATAAGAAGAGTTTTAAGGGTTTTAGAAATAAATTTCCTCAAATCGAAACTTATGAGGAATTTATTCCCTAACCCATTGTATTATGGAAGGTGTCATCAAGAAATTGGATGATAGAGGATTCGGTTTTATTACAGCAGAAGGCATGAAAGATATTTTCTTTCACGCTAACGATTGTACTGACAGAAACTTCACGGACATGAAGGAAGGAGATACTGTTTCTTTTGAGAAAGGTGAATCCGAAAAAGGTCCTAAGGCAATCAACGTCAAACTAGTTAGCTAGTTTGAATTTGGAAGCAATCCGAATAAGCCCGGCTGAAAAGTTGGGCTTATTTTTTTTACAAACTCCTACTTCCCATCCATATCCGAAAAATCCCTAAGATCCTTCCACCGCTTGCGGAAATCTTCAGCATCCAAATAATCTACAAACTTGTTGTACTGCGAATGAGTTTTCTTGAGATGCATCGCGTGTTTAATGGGACACCAATAACGCTCGGTACGCCCTGCAATTTCAGAAGCATATCTCATCAGGTTATTGAAATAACTACAGTACAGACAATTGAATTTTTCAAACCAGTTGAGCTGAGGCAACTTATGCCTATCGTATACGAAGAAATCCTTGGATCTGACCCTAGGGATTCCATATAAGCGGAAACAAACCTGATGATAAATCTCCAAAGCAATATGGAATAAAACTCCGGGCACTATCATTCCATAAATAAACGGCACGCTAAGGATGTGCTTGATATGCGGAGGAAAAACCGTCCTCACCCAGCTAATCCGCCATTTTCGCAGTTGCTCGCGCTTACCCTTCAGTTCTTCACGGATATTGGTCTTGAAAGAAGCAGCATTCATCGCACGTTCAAAAGCACTGACGATGTCATCACCAAGCTGCTCCATCTTCGCCAGACCCATTTTCTTATTCTCGGAAAGCTTTTCCTGCGCTTTCTTGAGCTGTTTTATAAGATCGTTCTGTGATTTTTTAATCATGACAAATATTTATTTTTTTAAAAAACAATGAAACTATATACCAGCACTCTCCCCCGCCAAACGACCTGTCGCCCAAGCTCCTTGCAGGTTATATCCGCCGGTAAAACCGTCATAGTCCAAAATCTCACCTGCCAAATACAAGCCGGGACACAGTTTGGACTCCATTGTTTTTGGATTAACCTCTCCCAAATCCACCCCTCCGGCAGTAACGAACTCGTCCCCCGGAGACCTTCCAATAATCGTGAGAGACATATTCTTCAGAGCATCAACAACTTTGTATAAATCCTTATTACTGAACTCCGAACTCTTCTTGCCGCCGGAAGCTTTCAGGTTATCACAAAGGGCTATTGCAAAAGACCTAGGCACAAAATGACCAAGAATGTTCTGGAAAACTTTCTTGGGATTCGCGGACATCTCTTGTCTTATGGACTCGCTGAGTTTTTCGTGATTTTGATCTGGGAAAAAATCTACAAACAAATGCGCAGTAGCAGATCCATCAAACACTTCGTAAGCTGCATAAGCCGAGAGCGCAAAAATACCGGGACCAGTAATCCCTTTATGCGTGAACATCATCGGGCCTGCAACATGGAATTTCTCTTTGCCTCGGAATATCAAACCTACCTCCTTGAAAGATATCCCAGATAAAGCTTTCACCCACTCTTCTTTGAGTAAAAATGCACTCAGGCTGGGCGCCAAAGCCGTAACATGATGACCAAGAGCCTCGACAAAGCTATAGCCATCACCTTTCGAACCCGTATGCTGATACGCCTGTCCACCAGTACACAGGATAACTTTATCTGGCGCAATATCACTACGACCATCAAACGACAACACGAACCCATCACCTTGCTTAGTCACGCTTTTCAGCGCAGTTCGCAGCAAAACATTAACGCCACCATCGGAAAGCAGCTTTTCAAAAGCGGCAACAACAGATTTGCCATCATCAGATTTGGGAAAAACCCTCATATCCTCCTCGATTTTCAAAGGCACACCATGATCCTCCATCCATTCCATCATAGAGGAAGGAGTAAAAGAGTACATCGCATGCCTAAGGAACCTGCCACCTCTCGGGTATTTAGATAAAATCTGCTTAAGATCGGGAAAACCAGTAGTCAGATTACAACGACCGCCTCCTGAGATAATAACTTTTTTACCGAGAATATCATTCCGCTCAATAAGAAAAACTTCATTACCTCGATTCAATTCGACAATACGGATAGCAGCCATCAGTCCAGCCGCTCCACCTCCTATAATCGCAATTTTCGACATAAACTATAGATCAATAAAACATCTGCACTCAATTCTTGACGAACAAATATTCCATACAGTTATTACTCTCGTCAAGCTCCGCTATCACGCCATTGCGATCTACACAAACCTTGACCGTGTATGTTTTGCCGGTTTTCAACGTAGATTGATCGACAGAGTACGTCCGAGTCTCGCTATTCCCAACTTTTAAATAAGTCTTGCTGGATTCAGCATTCCACTTGGTGAACTCAACCCTTCTGCCATTAAGGAATACTGCATTCTGACCGTTAAAAGGGAATGTATCTAGTATGCCCTGATTACCTAGAGTATACGTCAATGTAAAATCCTCAAAGCTACCAAACTCTACATACATATCAGGCAAGACTGCCTGAAACTCCCAATCAATGCTTTGACAATTATCTGATTCATCCAGCTCAGCTAGGACACCATCCGCATCAGTACACACAGTCAGGGTATGGACATCTCCCGTCTCGAAATCGCTCATAATTTGATTCCTATACAAGAACCACGCTCTGCCGACAGTCCCACCTACAGAACCATAAAGAGAAGAATAATAAGAGTGCCATTTCCAATAACGATCTTGCCACTCAACTCCATCAACGTAGATCGTATTCACGCCTTCTGTGTAATCCGTAACGCTAGTGTCTCCATCATTGCCAATTGTATAAGTAACTTTTTGAGTTAATGGATTAATAGCCAAATTCGTCACATACAAATTAGGACCAGATATAACTTCTGGTTCTGGCTCAGGCTGCGGCTGATTTGAAGGAAACCCGCTCGCCATAGTGACGCGCCCTGAATCTTCGGCGAAATAAATATCCGTAGATGGATATAGACCAAGACTAATCCCTTCTTGGTTAAACCCTGGCACCTGCAAACGGTCAACAATATTCCAATTACGATCTGTAATCACTATCCGATCATGAGAATCATAAAGCGAGTACAGAAGACCTGTCGAAGAATCGTAATACATACCGGAAATATCAGAAGGATAGTACATATCTTTCTTTTCTATAAAAGTCACAGATCCATTGTCCTGAAGATCAAAAATATAAATATCTCCATCTTCCTGAAGTCCAGCATAGAAATATCCATCAACACAAGTCAAAGCCTCCATCCCTAAATTATCAGCACTAATAAGCCACGGCGTAAGATCCCAATATTCCCCGGTTAGCTGACCAGTACTTAGATCAAAACCAAGCACAGAATCAGGGTTTTCAACAGCAATGTAAACAGTCTGACTTGCAGGATCTTTCGTAGTGATGCCTTCCAAGTCGCCACCTATCCAAAAGCTGTTTAGTACATTGCCATCAGCATCCAGCAAATACAGGTCGCCATCATCTCCAACGACAGCCAATCCATCCTCGGTCCACACCATACCACTCGGCTCAAATCCACTGGGCAAACCGTTGTTGCCAGCATATGTCAGCACCGTAAGATCACTAGCAGGCCAAACACTAGAAGCAAACGCGATTCCAAAAGTGCCAAAACTCAAGACAGCAAGCACCAAAAGACTAAACATACGACGTAACTTAAACATAATGCATATAGGGTTAAAAATTGTTCTTTAACCACTCTACCATAATGGCCACACAACGTACTAATGAATAATAACGCTACTTCCATTCCTCATCACACCGAGACACAAGCTCTGCAATCAAAACACTTAGAGCTTGCTTAGCAGGTTCGTTTTTAACAAAAACATCTTTACCACTATAAGAAGCGTCCGTCAGATGCGCTAGAGAGGAATTCTTGCCTGCAGAAAACCCTACCAACAAAGCTTTGTTAGATATATCACGTATCATCAACGCGACCCTATCCCCAGTAATATCCTCATACGTCATGCCATCGTCCCTCAAAGGCTGATACGCATTACTGTTCAGCCTGTAATCTACAAAAACAATCTGAACAGCCGCAATCTTGCTCCGTACAACTGCAATTGCATTAGCCAATGTACTCGGGGCAACAACCTCCCATCCTGCAGGTATAACCGGCCTGATAACTGCAGTAGCGGTCTCCCTATATTCGGGATTGTCATCAATGATCAATATAACTTTATTTCCAGCGTTCATATTTATCAGGGATTGATTCGCAAAAAGAGAGAAAGAATACCATGAGAATTGGCATTTGACAAATTCGAATATACTGCTAGAATACCGATCTTGCCTCGATTAACATACAAATACTCATGACACCGGAACAAGGCAGAAGCATCGGCCACGAAATACGCCAAATCATAGCGACGGAGAAAGACAAGGATCACGACGGCACTCCCGCATGGCTCAATGTCGCGCGTGCAAGAGAGATCACGGATGAACAGAGGAATCCATTCCCTGACGAAGCCGACTTACTGACATGCGCCGAATTAATGCTACGCATCAAGAATCGATTCTTAAGAGGATTTGGTACGAGAGAGGCTAATGATCTCGAAGTAAGATACGGTGCAATAATCTCAAACCCTGCACAACATTTATCTGCTGTTTTGTGGCGTCAACGCAATGAAGTAACACAATTCCTGCGACGAATATCAGATCCGCAGAAAGATCCGGACAAACGATTTCGCAACTTACAAAGAGGAATAAGCAAAAGAGAAGAAGTAATTATACGGAAGCTGGATCTGCTGGACACGATAGAAGACAGACAGCTGTTATTCATGGTATCAAGTCTACTCGCGGGTCGAAGACATCGCGACTTACCGCAAGGTAGAAACGGATTAATCGCGGAAATTATAAGACTCAACGAAGAGATTATGCGAATGGCGGAGGAAACCGAACTCCAGCTTGAACTAAGCAGGAAGAAAAACGCAGCGCAACAAGCACTCCTACGCATAGATCAGCAACTGACATTACTGCGGGAAACGGCGAAAATGGAAGAGGGAGAGCCGAAAACAGATCAGCAGAGCACCACGAAGCCACAACAACAGGGCAGCAAACAACAACAAAAACGCCGACAAACAAACCGCCCGGATCAGGAACCGACCCATAAGAAGCCGGAACCTGCGAAATCAGATACGAATGGAACAATGGAGACAGATATACAGCGCCTGACAGCGCTCATACAAGGACTAAGCCGAGTCAGAGTCATCGTGCCACCGGAAGGCAATAACAGAAAACGCAAACAGTGCGAATGGGAAGCACTACTGAGAAAGATTGGATACTGTGGCGAAGTGATATTTGTAGCATACGAAGAAGTAAGAAAAAGAGACGGCTCGCCAATCATAGTGGGACGCAACATCAACACTCACAAAGACTTATGGGCGCACAATGTGGGAGACGCGCCTTTGCATGTCATCACATTCACTCCAAAGATTCTTACAAACTACTTGAACATTTCGGAAGGTCGATAAGCTCCTATTCCGCCCATCATATTGACGAAATTGTACTTAGGCAACTGAGGAGTCAATTGCTTCTGCAAAAACCCTGAAGAACCACCCGAATGACAGTACAGGACAAAATATGTACCATCGGGATATCGACCATCGAATAGCTCATTCGAAATAGGCACGGAACCAGTAACAGGCTGCCCGATCATGTCGACAAGCACAACTTTGGTACCATCAGCCTCCAAAGTCTCTTTGTTTTTATAGTAATCCGCCCAAGTCCATTTAAGCGATCCGCCTCCCCCTAGAGAGCAGGCGTTCTTATTAAACATTTTAAATATATCCATAAATAATGATAAGAGTATAAAAGTCCTAACCGAATACATCATACCAAAAAATCCAGCGGCATACGACTTTTGCTGGTTCGTGCTTTATATGGTATAATTACAAGATAGATCCAACCGACAGTCTGACTATGCACCAGTCTCAAATACAAGAAGTAGCACAAGCAGCTATAGAGAAAGGTAACATCCTAAATGTTTCCAAAGCCGACCAATACAAGACAGTAAGCGAATTATTCGAGAAGAGTCAATCCAATTCGGTGTACTACACTCTTCTTATTCTATCAATTTTCATTGTAGCGACAGGGTTACTGCTTGGAAATTCTCCAATTGTAATAGGAGGCATGCTTGTAACGCCCGTACTTACGCCGATACTGGTAATTGGACTCAGCATAGCGGTAGGAGAGCTGGGATTCATCAAGAAACCTGGCATCTTGATACTGAAATCGATCTTCTTAACAATAGGAATTTCTGCAGTATTAACGGTTTTATTCGGAGCTGATGAGATAGAACATGGACTTGTCAACGACCTCAGAACAGCAATTTTATACTTCATAGTAGCAACAACATCAGGGGTGGCAGCAACTATAGCGTGGGTACGCAAACAGGTTTCAGACATTTTGCCGGGAATCTCAATCGCAGTATCCTTGGTCCCGCCACTTAGTTTGATCGGAATCAACCTTGGTATATTGGACATAGAGTATGCAAGATTCTATATGATAATTTTCGCTTTAAACTTCGTGGGTATATTAATGGGAAGTTTCTCGGTGTTCGCATTGCTGAAATTCCAAAAAAGCGAATGGGCGATCAAGAAAAAAATCAAAGAAACCGAAGAAATAGACGCAACAAAGAAAGCTCATAAGAAAGCTGAAAAAGCAACGCAAAAGATGCAGCAGGTCAGGAAAAATATCGAAGAGCTATACGGAGAAAACACTCGATAAATTGATCCAAAGAAAATCAGAGCTCGAAATGATCTTCGCAAGAATCCCTGAACTTCTGTTTCAGGTACTGACTGTTCATCTCATACAAAGCAAGACTCGCGACTAGAACAAACAGAGCCAAAGATAGATATAGAACATCGAGGCCATCTTGACGACTAATAACAAGATGTCTCAGCATATGAGTAATACCGATATATATAAAAAACCTTAATGGAAAATGATAATTCTGAGAGAAATAGATCTTGATAGAAGCCACTACCTCAACATATAAGAAGATCAAAAAAACTTGTTCGAGAACACCATACAAATCAATCTCTCCTGCAAAATACGAAAGAACCATCAGATAGAAAGTCGACAATATAATCCAAGAGAACAAGATCCCTGTAGAGATCATTATAAAAACTGTCGGCAAATGCAATATAGACACAATCATTCTCAATACAGCAGTATTAGCACCTTTATTTTTAGTCAACATAGAGTTACATTAAAACTTGCATCTCATAATAGAATATTTGATGTATGCAGACAAGTAGATACTTAAACAAAATACAGATATGCAAGCAGTATGGCTATATACATTATCAAGCGTTCTCGGAGTAAGCGTCATATCGGTAATCGGAATAGTAGTTGTCTTGATCAACAAAAAACGCCTAGACAGCATCTTAACGTTACTAATCTCGTTCTCGGCGGGAGCCCTACTGGGAGGAGCTATGCTGCATCTGTTGCCGGAAGCCATAGAGAAAGACGGGTTTTCCTTAAGTATCACGGGGTATGTACTGTGTGGCATGATTATATTCTTCATATTGGAAAAAATCGTACACTGGCGTCACTGCCATCACATATCATGTGAAGGCCACCCTCATCATTTGGGAGTTATGAACCTTGTGGGAGATGCCGTGCATAACGCAATCGACGGGGCCGTAATCGCAGGTAGTTTCATGGCAAGCCCGGAACTTGGAATAACAACAACTCTTGCAGTCATACTGCACGAAATACCGCAGGAGATAGGAGATTTTGGAGTTTTGCTATACGCAGGATACAAACCCAAAAAAGCCGTTATGTACAACTTGCTATCTGCGTCCTTCGCAATAGTTGGCGCAGTCGCGGCATTGCTACTTGGCTCTCAGATAACACATTTCACGGAGATAATAATTCCGCTAACAGCTGGCGGATTTATTTACATAGCAAGTGCAGACCTCATCCCGGAGCTACACAAGGAAGTAAAGGTCTCAAAATCAATAGCTCAACTAGCCATGATCCTCGTAGGCATTGGCCTCATGGCAATACTGGCGACCGGACATTCAGATAGCCAGGTCGATAACGACACTGCCCAACCCATTTACGAAACAGGAGATTTGGTCCTATAAAGCCGAATAACAATGTAGACGGCAGCCAGCAGGGCGGGAATAATCGATAGATACTGCCCAGTAGTGAGATTCAAGACCCCCCAAGTCGGATACTCTTTTACGAACTCCACCAAGAACCTTGTAGTGAAATATAGACCAACAAACGCAAACAATAAGAAATAAGGAGGTCTCTTCTTCATCTTGAGATACAAAGTAATCAAAATCCCAAACACACCCCAAGCCAGAAGCGCCTCATAGATCTGCGACGGGTGCCTTGTAAAATCCTCCCCCAGCCTCTCAAAAACGACACCCCATGGCAAATCGGTAGGTCGCCCCACTATCTCGGAATTAAAGAAATTTCCAATCCTAACAAATCCGGCAACAAGTGGCATCGCTATTACAAGAATATCGGCATATTTCGAAAACTCAACTTTTTTCCAAAAACAAAAGGCGCTGTAAGCGATCAGAAGACCTATGGCAGCACCGTGACTGGCAAGCCCACCATGCCAAATCTTGATAATCTCAGAAGGATTAGCCATGAAATAATCCAAATTATAGAAGACGATATGACCAAAGCGAGCTCCAAGCAAAAGCCCAAAAAACAAGAAAACCAAAATCGTATCAAAATCCTTCTGCGGAAGCTTCTCTCTCTTGAAGAGGAGCTCCGTGATGAAGTAATAAAGCAAAGCTCCAAGAGCGAACATAACGCCATAATAACGTATTTCAACAGGACCCAGAGCGAGGAACACAGGATCAATATTGTTTATAAGCATAGAAGTGTTAGATATAAAATTCCAAGAAATTAAACAAGTAGCCGACGAAGATTATACCCACAGTAACAAGAGAAAAGAAAATCACCAAAAGTTTTATGCTCATAATTCTCTTGAGCATTATAGCTTCCGGCAAAGACAGGCCTGCAATCGACATCATAAAAGCTAGAGACGTACCGATAGGAATACCATTAGACGTTATTGTAAAAATCAAAGGAGCTACCGTAGAACAACCGGCATAAATCGGCACACCGAGAAGGACAGCGGCCGGCACAGCAAATACGCCGTACTTACCGATAGTGTCGATAAAGAACTCTTGAGGGACATATCCATGTATAAAAGCCCCTAAAGCAACTCCTACGACAACATAGAAGAAAAGTTTCTTGAATGTAACCAAACCTTCTTTCGCGGCATATCTGAAACGAGCATCAAAATCGCGGAAAACCGGTTCCGACTCGCAATTCATCATGGATTTCTCCAAAACAAACTCTTTTTCAACATTCATCGCTCCAAGTAGCATTCCCCCGACAACACCGAGAACTATCCCCGTAAGAGCGTAAACGGAAGCTATTTTCCACCCGAAATACTCTCCCATAATCACAAACGCAACTTCGTTTACAAGCGGCGACGTAATAAGGAAAGAAAAAGCTACTCCGGTAGGCACACGAGCTTTTATAAACCCGATAAAAAGCGGTATGGACGAACAGCTGCAAAACGGCGTAACGGCACCGAATATGGAAGCCATCAAATTACCCAAACCGAAACGAACCTTGGACATAGCCTTCCTAATCTTGGAAGACTCAAAGAAGGTTCTCAGGAAACTGATAAACGAAACGACGAAAAAGATCAGAAAAAGTATCTTGAAAACATCATAGAAGAAAAAGTAGACGCTATCGGACAAAGGCGTTCCCGATTCAAGGCCAAAAACATTATAAGTCAGGACATATGCAATGTAGGCAAACATAGTACGGTAAGTTAACGATTACATTTTGGAGGACCGGAAGGACAAGAAGTAATAATATTAGAGAATTCGACCTGTAGCCTTGAGGCAGCCTCAACATCGAGGCTATAGTGACGCCACTTGCCACACTTACAGTAAGTGATCAAACCGGCATCTCTAAGAACCTTAAGATGATGAGAAACCAAGTTCTGATTGAGCGAAAGAGCATCTTCGATCTGACACACACACTTCTCCCCCGCAGCCAAAAAACCGAGGATTTTCAACCTGTTAGGATCTGCTATAACCTTCAATTTTGCCGACAAATCTTGGATACTATACATAATAAACATATCAATAAGCATTGATATATTATATGCATAAAGATTAAAGTCAACCGAATTTATATGATAAAATCATAGACAATAAGACCTAACGTAACAAAACATGAGCTGGATCACAAATATAGATATTGATAGAGTCGCCAACATCGAGGTTCTTGGGAACACGGTGCAAAACTACTTAGTCATGACATGCGTTGTCATAGGCACTTATTTGATTTTTTCAATAGGCATAACATTCGCAATCAAGAAACTCGAGAAATTAGCTGCAAAAACCGAAACTGATTTGGACGATATACTCATAGAAACGCTGGGGAAGCTCAAATGGACCATATTCCTGATAATTATACTCATAGCAGCCCCCACGCTACTGGAAGCAGGAGGCAAAATCGCAACATTCTCAAGATATGCAATAATCATCATTCTGACATATCAAGGAGTAAGAATAGCGGGAATCCTCATTGATTATGCGACAACCAAGGCGACCGAAAAAGCGGATCACAGCAGCTTCATTAAACCTTTCAGTACTGTAGCCAAAGTCGCTGCTTGGATAGTAGGCGGCGTCCTAATCCTATCCAACCTTGGATATGACGTAACCTCCCTAGTGGCAGGTCTTGGCATAGGAGGTATCGCAATAGCGCTCGCACTACAAAACGTCCTCAGCGACATTTTCAGCTCCCTCTCGATTTACTTCGACAAACCTTTCAAACCCGGAGATTACATCCGCATAGACGACCAAGAAGGAACTGTCCAATCTATTGGCATCAAAACAACCCGCCTCACAAGCGTACAAGGAGAAGAACTCGTCATTCCAAACAACACACTGGTAAGCTCTAACATTCAGAACTTCGGCAAGGTAAAAAAACGTCGAATCCAATTCACTGTAGGCATCTGCTACGAAACCCCTGTCGAGAAAATCAAGGAAGCCAAAGAAATCATCACAAAAGTCATCAAGAAAACTAATGATGCTGAGTTCGACAGAGTTTTCTTCAAAACAATGGCGGAATCAAATCTTAAGTTCGATATCGTATATTTCGTCCAAAGCGGAAATTACAAGGACTACCTAACAGTTCAGGAGAATATGAACCTGGAGATTATGAAGCAGTTTGAGAAGGCAGGCATACACTTCGCCTACCCTACTCAAACGCTACATATAAAGAAATCTTAAGACGACTACTTTCAGGCATTTAACTATAGCGGAGCCATCACCGAAGTATAGCCGAGCAACTATAAAATGGCATAAAGAGCGGAGGCTGTTTTGTCCATATGGAGAGGCGTCAAAAACGAAGAATAGCAGAGCTATTTAAGGCTTTTGACAACAAAGCCATATGGCAAAAGAGTCCTTGAGGCTTACTGCCGTTTTATGGTAGTTCGGCTATAGTTAAGTTAAATATTTCCTCGTATAATCAAACTTTCCACCATAGAACTCTATAGCTTGAGCAAGCTCTTCATGGTCCTTGGCGTACTCCTGCAAGTCGATACCGGCAACCCACGCGTCACAAGCTTGTCTTAGAGCCGTAGCGCCTTTTGCAGTACCGCCTGGATGAGAATGGACTCCTCCGCCCATAGTTGTAATGAAATCTGTTGTACCAACAGCATCGGCAAAAGGTTTAAGCAGGACAGGATTCAGCCCTCCTGAAGCAATTGGACACATGCCTTTCATGCCATACCAATCTTGCTCGAAGAAATCTCCTTCGGACTTAGGAAACAGGGCTTGATGCGCAGCTGTAATATCTTCGTCTATAGTCCCAGCCATCTTACCAATACCGGCAGTGCCTGTATGCATAGCACTGGCACCAGCGAGACGTCCGAATTTAGTCATAAAAGGGACACTGCATCCAAAAGCGTTCTCAGGCCTTGTCAGAGCGCCATGACCAGCACGATGGAAATGCAAGAAAACCTCGGGCCACTCACGTCGAGCAGTCTGGACGGCGGACCATCCGGCAGTGATACCATCAACTAGAAAAGCGTAACTTCCAGGCTTCATGACAGACTTAATATATTCAGCCCGCTCCTTCATAGTGGCAAAATCAGCCGAAGAGATATTAAAAGACATCACTTTCTTGTCACCGGTGACCTCCTCCGCTCTATCCATAGCTTTGCGGATTGCATCTACAACTTCCTTCATGGGACAGAAATCTTGATCAGCCTGAGGCTCGTCGAATTTGACGAAATCGCCACCGCCACTCCAAAACTGGTAGCAAACCTCTGCGAACTCATCAGGCTTCAGTCCGATTTTGGGCTTAACGATTGTACCAAGAACAGGACGATCTTTGATTCCGAGATAAGCCTTCAGATCTTGGATAGTAGTAGCAGGCCCATCGTAATGCTCAAGCATCTCTTTTGGGAACCAACAATCAAGAGCCTTAAGACCTTTGAGAGTGGACATACCGAAAACATTACCGATCACATAGGTCAAAATGTTCTGTACATTCCCACCCCTATCAAAAATCCTCCATGGACAAGCCATCCAAACGAGCTTTTTCTCCTCATCAACCTTGTAAACAATCGCATCCAAATCGTCGGAAAAAGCCGTAGCGGTACTAACCCTAAGATTAGAACCGGTACTGGATTCTGCCGCTACTTCCGTAGCCTCACCTACGAAATCCTCGCCATCACTAGGCTCCATGCGAAAAACCGTAAGCATATATTTACCGTCCTTATAAGGATCGAGATCAAAATTCAGGTACTCTTCTTGCATATTTGTTTTTGGTTAAATTTTTATGCTAAGTATATTATAACATAAAATCGCTACTTCTCAAACTCGGCTTCTTGATAGCGGACACCATAGGATTCATATCGGATTTACCGCCTCTATTATTCCAATCGTTCATAACCACTCTCGAAGAAGTGATCGAAGCCGATTTGCTACTACATATTATAGATGCAGCAGACCCGAAAATAGACGAAAAAATCGAGGTGGTAGAGAACATACTGAAGGAACTTGGATGCGAAAACTCCGGAGCAATATACGTATTCAACAAAATAGACCTGGTAACCGACTTGGAGACATTGCGCAAAACCTATGAACATTTAAATCCCGTATACATTTCGGCAAAGAAAAAAGCAGGCTATGAAGATCTAAAGAACGCGATCTCCAAACACCTACTTTAAATACATAAAGACAAATTAGTCTTTATTATTGTCTGGACCGAAGACGGTACTAATCGCCCTTCCGCGAAGACCGATTCTCTCCTGACTTAATATGGCTGGCATTGCGCAGCTACCAAGAGCATCAACCATAGCCCCCCTTACACTAGCAGCAGCGATAGAACCTAGAACCAATGCTCCATCCGCGACTCGAGCATTGGGATCTGCATCATCACGACCTTTCGGTGCATTCGGATCTGCCATTTCGTTTCTGGGTTAAAGAATAAATCACAGCAATTATATGAATAAACAAGAGCGTGTCAATAAAATAACACAAAATGACGCGGAAAAACCTTGGTTTACAGCAAAATCAGACAGTCCCGTCTTAGCGGGACGAAGCCCTAGCGAACAAAAAGCCATAAGAATTCATTTGATGTCATGAGCGGCTCTGCAGTCCCGCCTTAGCGGGACGAAGCCCTAGCGAACGACATCAAATGAATTCTCACTCGAACCGCAGCGAATCTATCGGATTCAAACTCGCGGCTTTTTTAGCTGGATAAACTCCAAACAGCAGGCCTTCAACGGCAGCAGCAACCAGCGCAATCACGATTCCGCCGAAAGGGATGACGAAATCGATTGCAATGCCACCAAGTCCGGCTACAACAGTAAACAAGTACACTGCGGATAATCCGGAAACAACGCCAAGAAAACCGCCTACAATAGTCACCATCACAGCTTCTGTAAGAAACTGATAAAGAATGTCCTTCTCGCTAGCACCAACAGCCTTCCTAAGACCGATTTCACGCGTACGCTCAGATACGATGACGAACATAACGTTCATCACCCCTACCCCACCAACAATCAAAGAAATCGCGGCAAGCACGATAAGAAGAATCGAAAGAGCACCAGTCACGGAGTCCATTATTTCCATAGCCTCACTCATAGTAGTGACACGAAAGTCGCGACGATCTATATTCGTTATATTGTGCCTTTTATCAAGCTCTTCTATCACATCATCCTTCACCAAGAAAGCAATGTCCTCAGTAGAAGTCTGCAGTATGAAATAAGGGACGTAGTCAACACCCATAATCAGCTTTTGCATAGTGTTAAGAGGAACATAAACTTGACTATCCATATCTTGGAAGAAAACCATACCACGCTCTTTCATCACACCTATAATTTTCAAATTAATCTCCCCTATACGAACACTCTGCCCAATCGGATCGATACCGGGAAAAAGCTCTTCCGCCGTCTTAGCCCCCAATACGGCAACTCTAGCCAAAGCCTTATCCTCCACCTCGGTAAAATACCTACCATATTCAACATCTGACTGATCAATTTCAACAAAAGAAGCACTTGTAGCCTGAATCATGTACGACTGATCATCGTAAATAGAAACAACCCTCTCAAGCCCTATCACAGCAGCATAACCACCGGTAACCCCGGGGATATCAAACATCGCCTCCATATCCTCTTCCTTGAGCGTCGTAATTGTAACCCCTTCAACCATCGCCGTAGCATTACCGGCACTCATGTCCGAGAGTCCAGGTGTCTTAACCTCGACAACGACAGTATTGGATCCGTAAGATTCAACCTCCGCCGTAACTACTGCGGAAGTAGCATTGCCAAGAGAGAAAACGATGATCACCATGGCGATACCAATCACAATACCAAGAGTCGTCAGAAGACTGCGCCCCTTGTTAGCCATGAGAGCGGTATACGCCAGCCGGAGATATTGACGAATTTGCGACATAATTACGACTTAAACCACATACCAAAAGTACAATAAAACAGCGCAAATCACCAGAGCCCTCAACTCTGACGACAAGGTTGACAAAAAAGCATTATCAGGTTATATTTGCTATCCTAAGAGTCATACCTCCAAAGTCAGTAAAGAACGCCTATGTCAACATTACCAGACGACTTCGGACCTACTGGGCCAACCCTACTTGATGGACTGGACGAGGCAACTGATCCAAATCTGTCGTCGTGGGACCCAACCGGGGAGATCAAGCGACTGGAAGCAGAGCCTAAGAGGAGTTCTAATCGCAACATATTAGCGGAGCTGATTCAGGAAGCAATAGATATGAATCAGGTAGTACCTATGAACTTTTTGCGACTACGTAGATTGCTGAAAGAATCTCCAGAGCTGTTCGACATAGCAAAAGCAGAGCGAGAAATAAGAGAGGTACCTGAGATACAAGAAGCGATGGCAGAAGAAGGTAGCAGCTTATACAAAGGGGTTCTCAAACTAAGGCTACCATTCATAGAAGATAGACAGGCCTTTATCCAAAGCGAGGCTTTTAGAGAGATATGGCCACTTTTGGCAGTTTATGAAAGATTTATCAAAACTCGTGTAAATGGACTGAGTTATTTGCTCAATCTGGCATCACAACACTACTATTACGATCAGGAACAAGGACGGAGAGTATCAACCGAGCCACAGAAGTTTAATGGCTCAGTAATAAGAATCGACTTGGCAAGATTCTCGGAGAGGACACACAAGGATGGAGCAGAAGAGACATCTGGGTATCTCGAAACGAACTTTTACCCAACACTTTTCGAAGTATTAAGAGTATTCCCAAACGTCAAATTCCTTAAGACGATAGGAGATGAGGTTATATGTGTATCGGAAGACGATGGAACAGCCGAACATATACAGTGCGCGCAGTCTCTCAAGGATGCATTCGCAAAAAAGGACATACCTGTCCACATAGGAGTGTCTAATAGCGAGTACACAGTGCAAGTAACGAAAATCGGAGGACACATTGTTGTTAGTGGCTCGGCATATGACGAAGCGGGACTGGCTCAAAAGGAAAGTAAAAAAGCGGCAGGCGGCGTGAGTGACAATATTTTTATTTACGCTGGACAAGATCAGGATACCTTGGCGGAAGGACCTATAGACTATACATCCAGCAGGCCAATACCGAAGAGATCAGCACTGGAAATATTCCAGTTAATACCAGGAGAAGTAATGAGAGAGTTTCTAGCACACTCAGACAGCGATCCTGTCATGCAAGGAGAGATCTTAAAAGAAGAGATGCTACGCGTACTTGCATTAGCGGCATGCACAATAACAGAACAAGCTTTGCGCCTAGAGCACCCAAAAGAAAGAAGAGCAACTTGTCTATGTATCAAAGCACCCGCAAACCCAGACGAATCCATAGATGCATGGGAAGCATCTCTGGAAGATATAGCTAGGAAATATAATGGCAAAGTAGTACATCCGGAAATGTCGAACGAAGAAAAAATGGGCATTATAGCTTTCGGAGCAGGCACAAGCCAGATTATGCAAGAGGAACGTGCCGCATTATGTGCTAACGATCTTTGTACAAGACACCAAGACGCAACAGTAGGAATAGAATGTGGAGAAATCTATTTGTCCGATACGAGCAGAACACCAGAGTTGTCAGATGCTCTAAACGAGGCTGTACGATTAACATATGCAGGACAAAGTAGCGTTATAGATCCGACAGGGACCGAAAGACTCGGAAGAATTCGGCTTGGACCACAAGCGACAAGCAAATTTACAAGGGCGAAAATCACAGTAGAGACTGGAGATAATTCAGCTGTAGATTTTAGATTAAAAGGGTTCGAATCCCCACAAAGAACCGTAACATGCGACGGTTTCAAGACAAGAACTCCAAACACAGCACACGCAGGAAAGGGAGACGTTGAGAATATAGTAAGCATGGCCGAAGATGCCTTAAAGAGGATGAAACAGGGCAATGATGGCGACACCCGTATACATATCAACGGACCAAGCGGAATCGGACTTACAGAGACAATGACAGCAGTCGCAACAGAATACAGATCTATTAGCCCAAACATAGTTCTGCTATCTCAGTATCGCCTTAAATACAAATCGTATTCAGGTATTTGCGAAATAGTTGATGGCATCTTCCAAAGCACCGAGGATTTCAACGCATGGGCTAAGCAGAACGCAGCAAACGAGAGACAAACAGAGACATGGACAACTCTATACGAAGAACTCAATGGCACAAGACCACCCGCGATACTAATCAGCACAGACAGAGCAACGACAGAGATAAACGCCATACTTGGCAAATTCCAAGATTTGGCGATAGTATGTCCGAATTTCGATCAGATGGACGAAGTATCTAGAGACATCCTGCTCAAAGCACCTGTACTATTAATAACTACAGGACAAGCCGAAAATGGCGCCATCGAACACACCCTAGAGGGATTAGACTTGGACGAAGCATTGGTAGTTGTAGCACGCAGACTAAAAGTAGACGAAATCCAACCAGGCCACCAATTAGCGCGACATATAACAGAGCATGCCCCAAAAACAGCAGCAGGGAAATACATACCGGGAATAGTAGAAGCGATGATAGACCAGTTAATAGCAACCGGCGCCCTCACGTCTGGAGCAGTAAATTTCGACTCAAGCAAAGCACCATCGGCAGACCGAGAAACCGATGTAGAAGAGCTATTAGACGATTTGGTTACTGACAGAATAGACAGAGTCAGCGGAAATATACATGCAATGCACTTACTCAAGGTGGCACTAGCTTGCGGTGACTGCGAAAGAGGATCATTAATAGCTGCAGTACCAGAAGCAGAGGATCACCTAGGAACGCTTCAGGAACATCACATCGTTGAGGCACAGAACGGATCGGTAAGATTTTGCCAAGGATTTTTTGCAAAACAAGCAAGGAAGAGGCGAGAATTAGAACTAGATGGTGGCGAAAAAAAGCAACTGGAACAGAACTTGCGAGCAGCCCCAATGCCAACGTATTTGAGAGTATGTGGCAACATAGGCTTAGCACTAAATCAGCCTGTAGTTGATTTCGTTTGTGAAAATATCGAACAATCAATAAGAGCTGGAAATTTGCTAGCTGCGGTAGATACATGCAGTCAATTTACAACAATTAGTCATGGAGAAACGGCAGAAGCAATAAATGCAAATACGTTAGAAGAAGACCTATTAACAAAGGTACTATCCACACACTTCGCCCTGATAGAAACCAAGTGTACGATAGGACGAAATGCCGAAGCGGATATAGAAGGAATAGAGGCATTAATAGACACCATGCACGAAAGCGATTTCAAACACAGAATGAAAGGACAACTACTTAATCTAAAATGTCTATCCGCATTCCGCACATCGGCAAAAGATTTATTAGCCGCAAGAACAACCGAGTTGGAAACTCATTATCAAGGAGCTGAAGCAGGTAGAGAAGAGACAGCGATAATAGGCCTGCGCAAAGCACAGTTGCTATATGACAAAGCCGGAGACCAAAGCCAAGACAAGCAGCTAAGAATTCAGCAGGCAGAGGAGGGGCTAAGATTACTCGCTGAAATAGAAACAGCAAGCATCAGCAAACCTTTGGCAAGAGACATAGGGCTTTTTGCGTTACGCTTACGAGGATACAAAGTGATAGCTCTGGAAGGTCCAACTGCAGAAACAGTAGACCATCTCGCGGCAGAATTGACGACAAAAATGGATACAGGAGACGTAGAGTCGGAAGAAGCCTTAGCCATCACACCATACTTAGCTCAAGGCTTAGCTATGACTGGACGAATCCGAGGAGCAACAGAGATAACCGAAAAAAATATCGAAGTTGCAACTCGCAACGGCTTCACCAAGGCGCTTGCCAATAATCTCAACTTCTTGATGAACATCAAACACCAAGAAGGATTAGGGCAAATCGGAAAGATCACCGGGATAAAAATCGCATTAAGATTTATCGAAGCATGGCTGGAAGGAAACACAAGCACTGCAGCTGCAAAAGCTGGAAATAACAGTCAGATGCAAGCAGCCATAGGAAATTTGACTGAACTCACACGTGAAACACCACTAGAAGAAGACAGTGCTAATCTGATAAATGCAATATACTCAGAGGACACAACCGCAACACACATAAGACAATTCAAAGAACATATAGCTGAATATTCACGCGCTCAGCCCTCAGAGACCGAAACGAATCAAGCAGCAATAGCGGCTTTGGGGAAACACGAAGAGCCGTATCAAGCAGTGGAAGATATGGCAAGAAGCCTTACAAAAGCAGATACCAAGGTAATAGCAAGAGCGATTATAGCGTCGCAAATCACAAGACTCGAGTGCATCACAGACCAGCTTGAGGTCATTTATCAAAATGGCGGGATAGACCATAGTGAACCGGAAGTACTGGTAATGAGAGGTTATGAAATGCTGGAACATCTCAACAGGTTTTATACGGAATACGAGACGGAATGCTTCGTATGGAATGAATACATGCAGACCGAGAAACTAAGATTCACATCGCTTGCAAGAGCTATGGAGCAGAAACATAGGGCTTAAAGCCGCCTAGGGATTCACTAAACAAAAAGCCCCTACTTTATTGTAGGGGCTTTTTAAAGTTGTCCGAACTCAAATCTAGTACTGCTGCAAAGTCTGTACCCATGCATCATTAGCCTCAGGCGACAAAGTCTGCACCCATGCCCCATCGGCTTCGGTCGTACCCTCCAGAGTCTGTACCCATGCGCCTTCACCTTCTTCCAGGTAGAAACTATCTCCCTTCTCAACCCACTGCGCATCCTCAGAGGTTTCCAAAGTCTGTACCCAAGCTCCTTCACCCTCTTCTGAGCTATCCAGAGTCTGTACCCATGCTCCCTCTTCATCTACACCAATATAAAGATTTGTAGTTTTGGCAGCATCCTTCTTGATATCGGCAGATCCAAAAATTTTGCCTTGCAAAGATCCAAGTTGACCAGACATTGCCAGTACTCCTACGATCACAGCACCTGCAATCAAACCTACTAAAAATACGAAAACTCCTCCGAGTTTGCCGCTACAACATTTGTCTTTTGACATTTTGTGTTTTTGTTAAAAGGTATTTTCCAGAGGAATGATAACACAAAAAAAAAGGCATGCAAATTATTTCAAATTAGATCAGATGTGAGGACACCAACCGATGCCCTAGCGAGACGAACAATTCACATCAAAGTTTTTTGTGGTTGTGTCGAGCGGCTCAGCAGCTCCGAAGGAGCCGATGCCGCGAAAGAACCGAAAGATCATCAAAGTTTTTTTTGTTTGATGAGAGAGCATCAGCAGGCTCAAAAAGAGCCGATGCCGCGAAAGAATCAAACAAAAAAAACTTATTCATGCCTGAGCGCATCAATCGGATTCAAATTCGCAGCCTTTTTCGCAGGATAATATCCGAATACGATACCAACGATACACGAAACACAAAACGCCCAAAACGTAGCTTGTACAGATACAACCAAATCCCAATCATAACCCATTTTTTGAGCAGCCAGCGCAACAAGGACAGAAATCAGGCTACCAACTACAATTCCTGCAAAACCACCAACAAGAGTCACAACAACTGATTCAAATAAAAACTGCTCCAAAATACGTCTTTTGCCGGCACCAACAGCTTTCCTAAGACCTATCTCACGAGTCCTTTCGGTTACGGAAATAAACATAATATTCATTATGCCGATACCACCAATAAGCAGTGAAACAGCAGCAATCGCAGCCAGAAAGAATTTCAGTACATTAGTAATAGCGGAGAGCATTTCAATCGCCGTATCCATACTCTCAGCGGTAAAATCATCATCAGCCACGACGCGAATACCATGCTGCGAACGTAACGTCGCAATCACGTCATCTTGAGCCCTCTCAATGTTTTCATCACTATCTACCTTGACTCTGATAAGACTCACGTAATCAATACCGAGAAGCAATTTTTGCGCAACATTCACAGGTACAAAGACTTGGTCATCACGGTTTTGAAAAGCAACAGTACCTCGCTCCTCAAGAACACCAATTATCTGAAAAGATTCCCGACCGATACGCATATCTTCACCTATCGGATCCATCCCATTAAAAAGCTCTTCAGCGATCTGACTACCGATAACAACGATTCTATCAAGACTGTTCGCCTCGCTTTCAGTAAAAAATCTGCCATCGGCAACCACAACATCCTCGACTTCAGGGTAAGAGGATGATACCCCATTGAAGAACCCGTCCATTGTGTCGGAACCATTGGTAAAAATAGAACTGCCCTTCACGTAAGCCGTAACAGCGACTGCGTTAGGAACATTGGCAGGATCCGAAAGAGCCTCGGCATCCTCAAGAGTCAAAGTAGTAATGGTAATACCAAGAACAGCGGCAGGAGGACCATCTTCCATCCGCCCACCAGGTAAAATACCTATCAAATTGCTACCAACACCCTTCACTTGATTAATAATCAAGCTTTGCGCACCAGACCCGATAGACACAACCATAATGACAGATGCAATACCGATAGTAATCCCCAAGCTGGTCAAAAAAGCCCTACTTTTATTAGCCCTGAGAGCTCTGGTCGCAAGCCGTAATGACTGGGCAAACCCATACATATTAAACTATTAATCTTTACTTCCGTTTGTCATCAGACACGATCGAGCCATCCAACACCTCAATCACTCGATTGGAATGAGCTGCGATATTCTTCTCGTGAGTAACCAAAATAACAGTATGGCCTTCTTTATTAAGATCATCAAAAATCTTCATAACATCCTTGCCAGATTGGCTATCAAGATTTCCAGTCGGCTCATCAGCCAGTATTAAGCTCGGATTATTAATTAAGGCTCTAGCAATGGCAACTCTCTGCTGTTGACCACCTGAGAGCTGATTTGGCATATGTGTAAGCCTATCCTTCAAGCCTACCATCGTGAGTATATCCTTGGCGCGCTGAATTTGTTCTATCTCGGGTACACCGGCATAAGCAAGTGGCATCCTCACGTTATCAACAGCCGTCGTTCTGGGAAGCAGATTAAAAGATTGGAAGACAAACCCAATTTCCTTATTGCGAATCAAAGCTAGCTCTTCATCTGAAAAACTCGTCACATCCTGTCCTGCAAAATGGTACTCGCCATCAGTAACAGTATCAAGAAACCCAATAATATTCATAAGAGTGGACTTCCCGCTGCCGCTCTGTCCAATGATCGCTGCGAATTCACCTGGATGGATAACAAAATCGACCCCGCGAAGCGCATGCGTCTGCGCACCGGATGCGCCATAGACCTTCGTAACTCCGCGAATATCAATGAGAGGTATGTTTTCTGAAATATGCGCCATAAGAACTTTTTATTTACAATCAGAATTCTAACAGAGTGAATAGCCTTTTGAAACTTGAAGTTCAAGGATATCGAAAAACACCAACGTCTTAAAGTTTTTTGTCATCAAAGAGCCGAATAACAAAAAACTCATCCCTTGTAAGTCACATAGCAATCTGCTGTCTCCCAAATTTTAACCTTAACAAGTTTAGCATCCCGAAACTTGCCAGAAAGCTGCTCCCAAACCCAGACAGCAATATTCTCGGCGGAAGGATTCGGAATAATCTGATTGATCTCATAATGATCAAGCTTGCTGACGACCAATTCATTAATGACCTCCTTCATCTCAACAAAATCGAATATCATACCCTCGTGATCAGGCTCTCCTTCGAGAGTGACACGCATCTTATAAGTGTGACCGTGTAGCCTTTCACATTTACCCTTGTATTTCGGCAAATAGTGCGCCGAATCAAATTTGAAATCTCTACTTATAAGCATACTGTAGTTAGTTAAAAATATTTAAAGCCTTAAAAGTTGCAGCGACATTATGAGCACGAATAATTTTAGCGCCATTATTTACAGCCAAAACAGCGGCGGAGGTAGAAGACTCTAGTCGATCACTGACCTCTCCTCCGAGGAAACTCTTACGGCTGGCACCGACCAAAATAGGTAGCCCTAGAGACTTGAGTTCAGCAAGTTTCTTCAAAATCTCAAAACTATACTTGGGATCACCACTGACAAAAGCACCCATGCCGGGATCCACGATGATCTGCTTGGATTTGGCGACCGCGATTCTGCCCTCCAAGAACGTCACAATAGTTCGCATAACATCATCATACTGCACGTTTTCTTTCGTAGTACGCGGAGTATCGTCTTTGGAATACATCAGCACTATCGGCACATTCATGTCGAGAATTTGCATATCATTACGGCCGGCAGTTACATCATTAATCATATCAGCACCAGCCTCTATAGCCTTCTGCGCAACCGCGAACTTACAAGTATCTATAGAGATAAAAACATCAGGCAACTCTTTCCTCACAGCGGTAATCACAGGAATCACCCTGGCAAGCTCCTCATCAAGAGAGACGTCTTTTGACCCGGGACCAGTCGACTCACCACCTACATCTATGATTGCGGCACCATCGGAGAACATCTCTTTCGCGCAGGACACAGCTTTATCAGCAGAACAAAATCTCCCCCCATCAGAGAAACTATCGGGGGTCACATTCAAAACTCCCATAACGACAGCTTGCTCAAGAACAAGCTCGCGCCCATGAGGCGAAACAAGTTTAAAATCCTCTTTGTCATAATTAATAATGAGCTTAGAAAGCCTAGCGGCGGCATCCTTCAGCCCAAACGGCTGAGCCTTAAGCTTAGAAATGAGTTTGCCAATCTGCTTATCGTTAGCCATCAGGATCGCATCAACCTTCTCTGTTTGAAAACCGGCAGCACTTCGTGGCAAAGCCAAATCAGCACCGATCGCAAGAGATTCTTGTTTGAAAATATTTGCACCCCGAGTATCCAAATCATCAATCTGCAAAATACGCAAAACACCCTTCCCTCTCATATACGAAATACCCTCGTCCGTGACACCAATAAGCTGCATCAATTTCGTAATATCATCCTGACTGCGTACATCTCTAATAAGCATAAGCACGAGTTTTAAAAGCGGCGCTTACTATAACACGAAACTACGCTTTAGACGACAACAGATCCGTCAGTACGGTTAAGCTCGTCACTCTCCTTTTTATCCACCCAGTCCGCAACAATACCGGCAAACCACTTAGGCTTCCTGCAATGCAGAGTGTCTCCGGAATTCGAACTGCCAAAACGCTCATCCCATAGACCATCCACATCACTCATAACTTGATAAATAGGAATCACTCCATCCACATCAAGTTCGCCAGAGTTAAGCCAGCCATTATAATCGCGTACTAATTGTGTATTAGCTTTAGTCCAAGGCACAATTTCCTGCACATATATCGCAACTCCAGGTGCCCTGCTGCGAATATCCGCGACCATTGCCTTCATAGCAGCGACAGATTGATCCATAGCATCAGCCTTCTGTGCTGGGGTCCTAAGTCCGCTACCAAGTATATTCTTAATACCACCCTGCAGAATCACACGATCACAAGATCGCAAATCGGATGTTTCGGTTTGCGCTACCTGCCTCTGCATCCAAGTTATACTTCTTCCGCTTTCAGCAATACGAAGCGGCGGCTGTTCATCACCCAAATTCATCGTATAACCAACAGTACTGGACGACCCGACATAAAGAGTCTTACCTTTCATAACAGGTCTACCGGAGATAGCCTCCAAATTACCGGTATCCTTGTAATAAGCGACAAAAGCGGGAGTCGTAGACTCGGGATGAGTAACCTCATGCTGTGGTGGTGGTGGCGCCGTCGCAACAGAAGGTTTTGGAACGGGTTTAGGAATATAAGAAGCGGGAGCAGCAGGCTCTGTGCGAACAGGTGCCTTCCGCACAACTGTAGAAGCAACAGGCTTAGGTGTAGGAGCATCTACAGTAGTAGCGGCAATAACAGGCTCCACGGCTGGCAAAGCGGAAGTCGTAGCAGCGGGAGGAGCTGCCTCACCTCCCCAACCCCAATTGCCGGAACCGCCGAACACAGTATAGCCATTAAGTTCCTGTCCATAATCTTTCGCGGACTTCATAGCCCTATCTGCAATCCCGATAATTGATTTTGCGTCTTTATCAGCCTTAACTTTTCCTTCCGAATAACCTTGCCACGAAGCAAGACCGGCCCTTCTCGCGGCAACTGCCTCGGAGGTACCGCGCTCTCTATCACCAAGGAATTTCATTCTGCTCAAAGCTCCACCGGCACCATCGTGATGAGTTAAATACAAAATCCATGTATCGTTCTCGGAAAGCTTAAGAGGATTCGCAGTACTGGGACCTGAAGACCGGGCGAAAGCACTTCGATCAAACTTACTATATCGAGCCTCCCCTTTATGTTTGTATAAATATGTGAGATCATGCGTCGCAAGCCAATAAGCCGCATAAGTCATGATTTCCGGATTAAATCTCCAGTCCATCTGATCAACGTCCTTCCATGCGGAATCCTTGTTCATCTTTTCATAAACCCATGGATTCGCAGCCAAAAACCCATTCCACGTACTTCCCAAGAATTGATAAAGCCCTTTTGCGCTGCTCTTGGGATTCGCGGCACAAACATTAAAAGACGACTCAACCCTGGCAATTCCATACATAATGTTTTCGGGAATATCGATGCCGGTTTGCGTCCTATACTTTTCACGAGCCGCACCGGTATAACGATGCAGATCTGGAACCTTATCCAAGATTTTACGTATATTTCTGTCAGGAAGCTTTTTATTAAGATCATGCTTGCGCCGAAAAGCACGATCGACCGAAGCTCCCCCATGGTACTTACTCGTCCTGGCGCCGCGAGGCAACTGTGCAACGAACAGACTATCGACCTCATCGTGATCTTGTGCATAAGCATCGTATTTAAGCTCCCCCAATCTGCCATCGGCGGAAACGGGGCCACGATACTTTTCATCAAAGCTCATATCGACACCACCAACAGTAACCATATACCCTGTATAGATCGCAATATATCCTCGGTCATCAAAGAATCCTGAATTAGCGTGATCACCATCGCCCTTGAGTCCAAGACGACGAGTGCTGATGCGCTTCTCCGGATCGGAGTCGTCTTTTGAGCCACCGGGATAGACTGTAACTCCTCTAACGGTTGGCGGCATAATATCTCCGGCACCAAGCCTCTGA
>MNZJ01000025.1 GCA_001873565.1 Candidatus Peregrinibacteria bacterium CG2_30_44_17
ATGAGCTAAATAGGTTCTTAAAAGCTGTGACATTAATTATTGGTTCGGTAGGAGTATCCATTTTACCTGTATAGTACGCCAAAAGAACGAATTAGTGTAGCAAAACTCAGCCCCCTTCGCCCTCGCCCTTACACCCCCTTCCCCATAGGTGTCACGATATAGAACCCTTTCTTGAAAAACATTCCACCCATAAGGAGTAATTCCAATAATTAATCAACAAAAACCAACACTTCAAACACCCGACTTACTCGGGTATTAAGTGCCTTTAGTACACAATTTGGTGGAGATGGCGGGAGTCGAACCCGCGTCCAAAGGTTTGGAAAGTATCTTTTAAAGTCATATTAGGCTCTGTTTAACTCGCGACGATAAAGAGCCTACAAAAGCCGCCACAAGTTTGGTCCAAAAGTTTAGAGAAGTGAGCCGAACGCCAAGCCAACTAATCGATCCTCATAAATGACGTTTGTTCGAAGCTATGAGGCCTCACAACGACAAACGGGTTCCGGTTCAATGACCGGGAACACTTATGCAGCCAAACGTGCAGGAGCAAAAGCTCTTAGCAAGTAATTAGCTGCTGCATTCTTTTCAGAAACTGCAGTTATGTTTGCGCTGGACTTTTATACGACAGGACAGCGCGACCGCCGAACTTAAAATACTTAGCCAAATGAATCCTCTGTCAAAACCATATACATCCCCGTTTCGAGAAGAGATTTTATTGTTAGCGAGAGAGCATCAGCAGGCTTCTTGTGAAGCCGATGCCGCGAACGAGCTAACAATAAAATCTTCATACATCCCCAAGTTTTCAATGTGCAGTGCAAAAAACATAGTACCATTTTCCAGCCAAGAGTCAACATGCCGCCTCCTACTCCTTAGTAAGATCAGTAAGTCCTGTTCTCTGAATCTTTCCGCCAACACGCTTTAGGCACTCGCCGAGCTCGTCAACCCAATGCACGCCGAGGTCGATAAATTTACATTTAAGCTTTGTTCCGGAGATAATCCATCTTGGATTGTACTCAAGAAGATTCATGATGTTTTCAGGCTTAACTTTGTCAGACATCGTAAGAATAATTTGCCTGGCGTCGTCGCTATGAACATTCTCTGCTTTCACATTTGTAAGATTAGCCTTTTTGGCAAGAAGCTTAAGCTCAAGAAGCCTAAACAGGTTGGAAACCTCTGTTGGCATCTTTCCGTAATCATCTACTATTTCAGACCGTAGCTCCGACAAATACTTATAGCTGTCTGCACCGGCGAGCTTCTGATAGACATTGATTTTGTCCTTGAAATTAACAATGTAGTCGTCAGGGATAAGAGATGGCAAAGGAAGTTCTATCGAAACATCTACAGGTTTCTCCTCTCCAACGACACTGACGCCATCCTTGAGCTCGGCAACAGCCTGATTAAGCATGCGAATAAAATGACTAACGCCAACAACGTTAATAGATCCATGCTGACTAGCGCCAAGGATATCGCCTGCCCCGCGAATCTCTAAATCTTTCATGGCTATCTGGAATCCGCTACCAAGTTCTGACGCTTCTACGATTGCGCGCAGTCTTTTTTTCGCATCAAGTTTTAGCCTCTGCTGGCTATACAAAAAGAATGCATAGGCCTGCGTCTTGCTTCTGCCGACGCGACCACGAAGTTGATAAAGCTGAGCAAGTCCGAATTTTTCCGCATTGTTAACAATAAGCGTATTCGCATTAGAAAGATCTATCCCGTTTTCGATAATGGTAGAGCTGACAAGAACGTCGTATTCGCCATTTTTAAAAGCCATAATGCGCTCTTCGAGTTCGCTGCTTGAAAGCTTTCCATGCGTAACAACAAACCTAGCCTCTGGGACAAGGGCTCTAAGCTTACTGGCCATATCCTCTATTGTTTGAACTCTATTGTGCAAAAAATATGCCTGACCACTTCTCTCGACTTCCTTCAAAATAGCCTCTCTTATAAGGTTGTAGCTAAACTTCCTAACCTCTGTGATTATAGGAAGACGACCAGGTGGAGGAGTAGTAATTGTAGTTATATCTCTAAGTCCGTGAAGACTAATATTTAGCGTTCTTGGTATCGGTGTAGCAGTAAGAGTAAGAACATCTACTTCTGCACGGATATCTTTGAGTGCTTCTTTTTGCTTAACACCAAATCTCTGTTCTTCGTCTATCACAACAAGTCCGAGATTTTTGAACTCTACGTCGGGCTGCAAAAGACGGTGCGTACCAATGACGACATCAACCTCGCCAGCTTTTAGTTGTTTCAAAATCTGTTTTTGTTCGGAAGTAGATTTGAATCGACTCATCATGGCGACGCGAACATGGAAGTCGTCCATCCTTTTTTTGAAGCTCTTGTAATGCTGGTCTGCAAGAATAGTAATAGGAGAGACCAAGGCGACTTGCTTGCCGTTTTGAACAGCCTTAAAAGCAGCCCTCATCGCAACCTCGGTCTTGCCAAAGCCGACGTCTCCACATATAAGACGGTCCATTGGCTTTCCTCTCTCCATGTCGGATTTAACGTCTTTTATAGCTCTCATCTGTCCGGGAGTTTCTTCGTATTGAAAAGTTTTTTCAAAATCATTTTGAATATCGTTATCATCGGTATAAGAAAAGCCCTTAGCACTCTCTCTCCTAGCGTAAAGAGCTAGTAATTCTTGGGCGATTTTCTCGGTTTCTTTACGAACCTTGCTCGTAATAGTGGCCCATTCGGCGGATCCAAGACGCGTCAACCTTGGGGTTTGATCTCCGGCTCCGATAAACTTACTAACCTTGTCAGCTTGGTCGATAGGAACAAAAAGTTTGTCGTTCTCGGCATACCCAATTTTCAAATACTCACGGGTAACGTCGTCGACAGTGCGTTTATCAAGACCCATAAAAACACCTATTCCGTGATCGGTGTGCACAACATAATCATTAACCTTGAGACCGGTAAGGAAATCGGAAAAAACTCTGTACTTGGCATCGTCAACCTTTTTCTTTTCGCGAATATCAATAACTTCTCGGTCGGTAACAACTATTAGTTTGAATTTGGGGTTTTGAAAAGCTAGTGGAAATTGATCATCTTTGTCTAAACAAACCAAGTTAACTCTAAAATCTTGAATACCGCCGTCTTTGACATCGTGATATTTAACATAGTTGTCGTCAAACGCTGTCTCGTATTCCGCCCTATGTTTGGTAAAAAGAATGACCTTCCATTCTGACGAGATCTTCTCTTTAACATCGGCTATAAAATCAAGGAGGTTTTGATACTTCAAAACAGACAAATAATGAAGATGGTGGTGGTACGGCGACTCCTCCATAAAAGAGGTAAAATTAACTCTTAGGGCTTGTGCGTCTATACACGATACTGAGGCATCATAAATTTCAAGATACTCGTCTAAGATCTCTAGTTCGTCCTCGATTATCAGGCTGTTTTTTCCGAAATAAGAAAAGAGAGAGGTGTCGTTTTCAACATCTCCAATTGGATAAATAGAAACTTTTTTAATATCTTTTGCGGCAGACCTACTATTTAAATCGTAACAAGAAATATTATCTACTGAGTCAAAGCCTATATCTATTTTTATAGGCATTTCAAGATTAACTGGGTGTATGAGGAACACCTCCCCTTCTTTGTAATACTGTCCCTTGGATATTCTTTTGTCGTCGGAAGACTCGTATCCAACATCTATAAGGCTGTTAAAAAAAGAAACAGTATCTACGGCGTCGCCAACACCAAAACTAAGTATGTTTTTTGAAACATGATCTAGTGAAGGATACAGATTGGCTAGGTCGTGATAATCAACAATGAAAACGTGTTTTTTGTCAGAATTGATTTTGGCCAAAAAGCACATTGTTTTAATTTTGTTCATCCTGATTTTGTCCGCACTCATAAGGCCGCTTTGATCCAAATCCAAAACATGGACCTCTTGCTCGCCCCATATACTGAAAAATTTAGCCGCCTGCTCTTTTTCTTGATAATTAGAAACAACCCAAAGTGTGTTAACAATATTATCGTTGTCTAGAATTGTTTGAGCTACAAAATACGCCTTAGATGAAAAATTTCCACCACCTGATATAGTAGACTTTCCGTCGTGTTTAAACTGTTCACAAACATCCCGGTCACAAACACCGGGCAGTAATTTAACAAAATTACTACTCACGTTTCAATCTTATAGGAATAAAAGAAATTAATGTGCAAATACAAAAGCCCTGATCGACTAGAGTTTAAGCGGCATAATTATATGCACATATTCTGTTTTCTTCAAGGGTTTTATCGTGACGGGGCTTACTTTGTCGACCATTTCAACAAAAACCTTGTCGTCATGGATACTAGCCAAGACATCGAGAATATACTGTGCATTCAGGGCGACTTTGTTGTTTTCTCCTTTTATGACAACGTCGACATCGGCACGACCCTCTCCAACTTGTGTTTCATCGGTAGAGACAACAAGAGTACCGTCATTTGTAACGGATATCTTAACGTTGTTATTTGTCTCCATAACAAATAGGCTGACTTTTTTAACAGCAAGAACGAGGTCGTCAACGACGACCTCGCACTGTGTTTTAGACTCTTTTGGAAGTATTTTTTCGTAATCAGGGAAGTGGCCCTCGATAAGTCTTGATATAAGAACAGTATCTCCGGATTTAAACATTACCTGGTTGTTAGCAACGCGAACCTCTATAGAGCCTTTTTGAGAAGATATTATCTTACCAAGCTCGATAACCGTCCTGGCTGGAACAATACAGTCCTTGTCCTCTCCAGATCCGGTGTTCAACTTAAGAACTTTCTCAGATAGCCTATAACTGTCGGTTGCGACCATGCGAAGCTCGTTCTTTTTAAACCTAAACAAAACTCCTGTAAGAACAGGCCTGACTGCGTTAGTAGATGCTGCAAAAGCAACCTGATCAATTGCGTCTTTAAAGCTATCAACTGGAATTTCATAAGTAACGGCGTCCTCGATTTTAGGTATCAAAGGGAACTCTTCTGCGGAAATACCTTTTATTTTCGTTTCCGAATGACTTGCTTTTACAGACAAACTCATCCCATCCTCAAGTTTTAATTCAACATCGCCATCTTTCAAAAGCCCAACATAGCTGGAAAATATCTTGGCGGGTATAGTTACACTTCCTTCGTTAACGACATCGGCATCAATAATTGTCTTTATTGCAATCTCAAGATTTGTTGCAGAAAAAACAACCTTCTTGCCCTCAACACTAATAAGTATGTTGTTTAAAACGGGTAAGGTGTTGTTAGGACTAACAGCCTTGTTTACAATATTAAGAGCGCTTGCCAAAGCTTTTTGTGAACATTTTACTTTCATAATTTTTGTTTATTAAATTCTTTTGAATTATACGTTCTTACTCAATTATTCTCAAAATCTTTTACAAAATACAAGTTGCCAACTTATTAAAAGAATTTTGCACAAACACACAAACACAAACAATCTCTATTTTTTTATTATATATAAATATATAAACAGTTGTAATAGAGAGGTATTAACAAAAACAAAAAAAGATTGTGATATATATATAAACAAACACTTATGACAATAAAAAACACCACTGGAAGCAAACAAAAACACAGCTCTTTTGTACAAATTGTGCAAAACTAAACAAAGAGAATCGCGGCTCCCAGACCTAGAAGTAGCGGTGAACAAAAATATAAACCTTTAAAACCCTAATAGGATTGTGCAAAACAGGTGCACGAAATGTTAAACATTCATGATCCAAGGGACCACAAGTGGACTGCGAGCAAGGCTGCGGTGAGAAACACCGTCCAAAACCCTCTTAACATAATTGCACACATGAAACGAGTTTGCCTTAGGATCTTTTGCCAAAAGGGAGTTGTAAGCTTTTTCTGCTTCATCTTTCATTTTGGCGACTACTTCATCAGCCTCCTTTACATACAGAAATCCACGGGTCAAAACCAAAGGCTTGTCTTTGAGCTTCTTGGTCTTTTTGTCGGCACGGAATAAGACAACAAGAACGCCGTTGTGAGCCATAACCTCTCTGTCAACCAAGACCTGCGAGCCAGCATCTCCCATGCCTAGCCCGTCAACAACGATATAATTAGAAGGGACCTCTTCTTTAGTCATTCTGACGCCAGAACGGTCTATCTCCATGACATTACCATTACCTTCAAACAGGAATAAGTTTTGGTCACCCAGACCAACCTTCTTGCCCAGCTTGCTATGAGCGGTGCGCATATACAAATTACCATGAATTGGGGCAAGATTTTTAGGCCTGATAAGGCGCAGCATCTGTTCTAAGTCATCTTGTTTACCGTGACCAGAAGTATGAATATCCATAATATCGTTATTGACGATATTGGCGCCGAGCTTGCAAAGATTATTTATAACAGCGGCAACAGCACGCTCGTTACCTATGATAGGATGGGCGGAAAGAACAACGGTATCGCCCTTTTGTATTTTTACATTCTTATGGTCTCCGATAGACATTCTTGTCAAAGCGGACATGGCTTCTCCCTGAGAACCGGTTGTTATTATAAGGACTTTGTTCGGTGCAAGCTTAGAAACCTCCTTGATAGGCCTGATCAGTCCTCGAGGAACTTTTAAATAGCCAAGGTCTCTGGCTATATCGACATTGTTTTCCATGCTGCGACCACTCAGGGCAACAACACGATCATGCTTTTGAGCAGAGTTAAGTATTTGCTGAATACGACCAATAAGAGACGAAAAAGAGGCGATAATAATACGACCCTCTGTCTCAGATATTACCTTGTCTAATGATTCTCCAATAATTTTTTCAGATACAGTGCGTCCAGGCTTCAGAGCATTGGTGCTATCAGAAAAAAGCACATCAACGCGATCAAACCCTGTTTTGTTACCTATGGCGCGCATCTTGTCTGTCTCAGCTGGCACGTCGTCCGCAGGGGTCTCGTCAAATTTGAAATCTCCTGTGTGCACAATAGATCCTACGGGAGAGGTTAAATGCACTCCTACGCAATCAGGGATACTGTGATTAACACGGAAAAATTTAGCCTGGAAATGCCCGAGCTTAAGACAGTCGGAGCTCTTGATCTCACGCAAATCGGACTGCTTGAGGATTCCATGTTCAGAAAGCTGTTTTTTTATAAGTCCAAGAGTAAGCTTTGTTCCATATACGGGCGGAAATCCAAGTCTGGGTAGTACGTAAGCTAGCCCACCAATGTGGTCTAGGTGGCCATGAGTAATGATAATACCTCGTATGCGACGTTGCCGCTCTTCGAGATACGTAATATCAGGGATAATATAGTCTATCCCAAACATATCTTCCTCCGGGAATTGGAATCCCATATCAATGGCGATAATATCGTCGCCATACTCAAATACCATAGAGTTTTTGCCGACTTCTTCAAGACCGCCAAGCGGAATTACCCGAAGACGAGGGGATTTGTTTTTAGGTTTGCGAGAATGGTTTTGTTTTTTTGGGGGTTGCTTGGATGCCAAAACAAGCTCTTTGTCTGAGCCATCTTGCATGATTTGCGTTATAAATCGGTCCAGTGCACTACTCTCTTTCTCTTGAGACTGTCTACTTCCCCGGATTTTGTCATTTTCCATAAATTGAATTATAATATTTTCTAATGGACGCATATATTATACCATGTATGCCTGATTTAGAAAACCACTATGATGTCAAAGCTGTCATCAAAAATAGCGATCCTTGGGTTTGGAGTAGAGGGAAGGTCTGCCGCAAAACACCTTCGAGCAGCAGGGTATACGGATATAACCATATGCGACAAAGGGGTCGACATAGAACATGGCGAGCAAGATTTAAAATACATACTAGGAGAGAAGTACATGGACAATCTCGCAGAGTTTGACGCAATCTTCAGGTCGCCGGGCATACCGATAAGCAGAGCGGAAATCCAGAACGCAGCAAAAAACCACGTCGAGATAACAAGCGTCACAAAGTATTTCTTCGACAAATGCCCCTGCAAAATAGTTGGCGTAACGGGAACAAAAGGAAAAGGGACCACATCGACGCTACTATACGAAATGCTAAAAGCGGGAGGGGTTGATGCGTATCTTGGCGGAAACATAGGCAATTCGCCGCTAGATTTTTTGCCAAAACTAGGAAAAGAATCGATAGTTGTTCTGGAGCTGGGACATGGACAAATAGAAGATCTGCACAAAGGGCCGGAAATCGGAATAATTATAGGGGTCACAGAAGATCACTTGGATTATCACCCAAGCACCGACAAATATAGGGCCGCCAAGTATCCATTAATAGCAAACCAGACATCTAGGCAGAAAGCCATAATAAACGTCGACTACGAAGGAAATCAGCCGTTCCTTAAGCTTGGATGCAGCAAGAAGTATGGCGTATCTACGAAGCGGTCTGTTAGGCGAGGGGCATACATGTCGAAAGACAGTATAATGCTCAAAAAAGGGCTATTCGCCGAGACGCTAATGCATGCGTCGGAAGTCGGACTTCTGGGGAAGCACAATCTCGAGAATGTACTTCCGGCATCTCTGGCAGCATCAATCCTTGGCATGCCAAGCGTCAAAATTGCAGAAACGGCAAGAAAATTCGAAGGGCTTCCTCATAGGCTAGAGGTCGTAGCAAGTAACGACGGGATAAGCTTTGTAAATGACTCGTTCTCAACTACTCCACTTACATCAATCGCTGCAATGCGCGCATTTGAGACGCCGCTCATATTTATAGCCGGTGGATCGGAGAAACACGCAGACTTTACACAGTGGGCGGAGACAGCGGCCGAAACCACAAATCTCAAGGATATACTAGTAATAGGAGAGACAGCAGGTCGGCTTACGGAAGCGCTGCAAAAAGCTGGATACCAAAACACAAGAATGGTAAAAACGCTTGAGGGTGCGTTTCAGTATGTCAAAGATAATGGAAAAAGAGGAGATACGGTTGTGCTTTCTCCTGCATGCGCAAGTTTTGACCAGTTTAAAGACTACAAGCAGCGCGGCGAAATATTCAGCAAGATGGCCAAGGAGTTCACGACGACTTCCTAATAAGAGCAAGCAGTTCTTTTGGGATCCCCTTTGTCAGAAGCAGCATCCCGCTATAAACAACACCACCAAGAGGTATTAGTAGAAGGACATTCATATTTTGAATATACGAATAGCTGATGTCCCTAAGCGCCCAAACAGAAAGACCCATAAGGGTGCCGGCAAGCGAAACCTTCCAAACAGTACCGAAGCTAAATGTAAACTTAAGATATCGTCTAGCTACGCTAAACGCCAATACAAACAATAGCATCTCGGTAAGAACTGCCGTTATGGCGGCCCCTCTGGCTCCGAACTGAGGGATTAAGAAGAGATTGAGACAGACGTTCAAGATGGCGCAGCTGCCATTGATCCATAGCAGCTTGTTTTGATGGTTGGTAGCAATGATTGAGTAGATAAACAAGTTGTTTATGAACGAGATCATCATGGCGATCATGAGGATTTTCATCACAATATCAGAGCCATAAAACCCTTCGTCGATACGACTTAAGAACTCCTCGGACGAGATAACGAATATAAGGGAGTAAGCCAAAACAAACGTGCCAACAACCATCGGAACCGCCGCCATAAAAAGAAAATCAAAGCTGTATTTAAGAATGTCTTTGACTCGGCTGCTTGCTTCCTTGATATGCCTAGTCAAAACAGGCAGAACGCTATTCATGAAGAAGACCGGGACCAGAGAAAGAATCTCTAAAATCCTCATAGGAACGCTGTAAAGACCGACTTCTGTAGGCCCCTGCATCAAGAGGAGCATGATAGAGCCGATGCGGAAATAAATCATATTAAGCACAAGCGCGAGTCCGTAAGGGAGGCAGCGTACAAAAACACTACGGATATATTTAAAATCGGTGCCGAACCGTATACGACCATATTTTCTGGCGGCCAAATACGTAACGAAGACCAAAACAACATTGCCGACAACACCTGCGAATATCAGGTGATAGAATCCGTCTCCGACATTATTCGCAAACCCGTAAAACGCAACATAAATCATGTACGACAGAGCGACCACCTTCCCCGCGACTTGCGCAAGAGCGGCGTATTGCATTTTAAGATTTAGTTGAAGAAGACTGGCCAGAGCGCTCTGAATAATAGATAAGAAAACGGCAATAGACGCTATCGCGATGCCCAGGTGCAAATCGTTATATTGCGGTATGAAATAAGCAGATACAATCGCAATTGCCATAACTACGGTGCACAGAATCATTCGCAAAGTAATTATATTGGCGAGAACGTATTCTCTCTTTTCTTGAGAATCTTCTTTGGCCATTTCTCTTACGCCAATGGTGAAGAGTCCCAGATCGGCCGCTATCCCGAAAAAAGCCAAAAACTCGTAAATAGCGGCATACCGACCATATCCTTCGACGCCAAGATAGTTTGTAATGAGTTTTACGATAAATATGCTCAAAAAAGCCATAAACAAGCGGCCAGCGATTTGAACAACAGTATTTCCTAAGACTTTTCGGGCTATAGACATGCTGAGTGATATATAAGGAACTTCTGAGCGGCAAAACTATAGCGTAAAAGAACTTGCCAACAAAGGCGATCTTATAGAGGCTTTTTCAGTACACAATAGGTTGTGGAAAGGAAGAGCTCCTTGAGCAGAGGTATTCGGGCCAGTGCCTTAAAAAGAGTCTTGTTAAATGTAGAAAGGTGAACGTGCTTGATGGAGGCTGCGCCGGATTTTTCAAGCTTAGTAACTACCTTAAAAAACTTCCTAATAGTAATGCGATTAAGGTAAGAGATATGTTCGCGCCCACGCTCATCCCGTGAAATTCTAAAAGAAACACGCCTATCGCCATTCGGATACTTCTTTATCGCCTCTTTGTAGAGGGCTATGCGGAATTTCTCGGTAGTGAAGACGTGGAGCCATGGGATCATAAGGGCATCCCATAGATGGTGGCCATATACAAAATAATATCCTTCAAAATTAATGTAGATCTCGCCACCCGGCTTAAGAATGCGGAGAGCTTCCAGAAGAGCTTTCTTGGTGTTGGGGATATGCTCGATAGCATCATTAAAAATAACAAAATCAAAATAGCTATCAGGCAGGAAGGAGCTTGTGGCATCGTCAACCGAGAAACGGCATTTGTCGGAGACTCCCTTCTCCTCAGCCATAGAATTCGCTTGAGCAATAAACTCGGCATTGAGATCAATACCCCAAACTTCCGCAGGGCCATTCATCGCCAAAAATATCGTTTTGCCACCACCTCCGCATGCAAAATCAGCCACCTTTTTGCCACGCACTTTTTCAAAAAAAAGGCCAAATCTATCATACCTTTTAAACAAATTCGGAGCTGTCGCAAACTCGTATGGAGCATAATTCAGATTCTCTCCAATCCCATCTTCGTTAAACGGATGAGGCATTGGCTTGAAAAGGCGATTAAGCCTTAGAAAGAATTTTATCAAAAACTTATTCATATAGTGAGAGTAGTATACCAAAGCCCAAGGCAAGGGCAATCACGATGCTGCAAAAACACAAAATCGGTTGCGGGGTAGCCTTACACAGGCTAATCTAGCGGCGCTGGTAACCAATTTTTTATGCAAGAGACCAAAGAGAGACTTAAGGTAATACAAAAGGAGATAAAGTCCGCAAAAATATTCCTCAAATTCCCGCAGCTCGAAGAGGAATTAAAGCAGCACGACCTCGAAATGAGCACGGAGGAATTTTGGAGCGACCAAGAACATGCAAAGAAGCTATCAGAAGAGGCAGGAAACATTAGGAAGACGCTATCGGAATGGAATGAATTCGAGAAAGAAGTACAAGATACGGAAGAGTTAACGGAGATGATGGATCCGGCAACAGACATAGAGGCTTTCGAAGAGCTCAAAAAATCTACAGCAGAAGCGGAAGCAAAGCTAAGCAAGTTGTCTGTACAACTATATCTGAACGGCAAATACGACAAAAACAACGCTATTTTATCCATTCACGCAGGTACGGGCGGAACGGATGCTCAGGACTGGGCGGAAATGCTCATGCGAATGTATCTTCGTTATGCGGACATCAAGGGGTGGAAGACGGAGATAGTAGAAAAAACTCAGGAGGACGAAGCTGGAATAAAGAGCGCGGAGATCACAATCACTGGACAGTTTGCGTATGGATTTCTAAAAGAAGAACACGGCGTACACAGGCTTGTAAGGATCAGTCCGTTCAACTCCGGAGGAACAAGGGAGACGTCATTCGCGCTTGTAGAGGTCACGCCTGAGATAGAAGAGCATGAAGTCGAAATAAAAGACGACGACCTCAAGATAGAGACATTCAGGGCTAGTGGTCGCGGAGGTCAGTCGGTCAACACGACAGACTCCGCCATACGTATAACTCACACGCCAACAGGAATAACTGTTCAGTGTCAGAACGAACGCTCTCAGCTTCAAAACAGGCAGGTCGCATTAAAAAACCTCAAGTCCAAGCTCGTAGCTCTGCAAGAAAAACACCATCTGGAAACAATAGAGCACCTCAAAGGCGAGCACGCACAGCATTCATGGGGTAACCAGATCAGATCCTACGTTTTGCACCCATACCAAATGGTCAAGGACCATCGTACGGATTACGAAACAAGCCAAATAGACAAAGTTCTAGACGGCGAATTAGATGATATAATTGAGGCGTCACTAAGGTCGGAAAAATAACCCTACCCCTTACGATGTTAGAAATACTCACGGGAGAAACCAACAAAACTCTCCGCGAAAAATCAGTCTCGGTAGCGAAAATAGACTCGTCGATCAAGAAGCTGATCAAGGAGATGGTTAAGTCTATGGGTTCGGAAAATGGCGTTGGTCTTGCAGCCCCTCAAGTCGGCAGCAATATCAGGGTCATCATAGCCAGACTCAATCCGGGAGAAGGAAACGAGATCATTGTAGCAATGGTCAATCCGGAGATAGCCTCTTGCTCCGAAGAAAAAGAAGCTGGAGAAGAAGGATGTTTGAGCCTTCCGGGGATGTGGGGTCAGGTGGTAAGGTCCAGAGAAATCATCGTCAGATTCACGAGTCAAAAAGGACAAGATCAGACGCTCAAGATGGAAGCGCTTAATGCTCGTATAGTCCAGCACGAAATAGACCACCTCGATGGGGTATTGTTTGTGGACAAAGCAACTGGAATACACGAAAAGAAGATGGAAATAGACGATTTGCAAATCTAGCCAAAACCTCCCTCTTCCATTCCTGACTCCGTAGTGTGAACAGGCCCTAGCCAATTCTCTTCTTCGTCCTCATAGCCCAGTACCAAAAAGGCTTAAGAACTTTTTCGCGTGCCTTGGTATAGCTCTGCAACTCGCCGCCAAACTTTTCCTTGAACTTGGTAATGCCTGCCCATGGATGTTGAGTGTCTCCCTCTGGAGCAACCCCAAACAAATCATAAGTCCTGCACCCTCGCTCCTTAGCATCCAACATCGCGCGCCACTGTAGCAGGTACGGTGCCATAGCCTCTCGATGCTTACTGGACGAGGCTCCAAAATAGTAAATAGCTGTGTCTTTGTAGAAGGTGACAATAATGCCGGCAATCACCTCGCAGTCGAGTTCGGCTAAATAAAGGACAGCATTTTTACCAAGCCGGTCGAGCATCGATTGATAATATTCTTGGTCATGTCCACGAAATCCGTCACGCCCAGTAGTCTCTACAAAAATCTTAAAAAACTCACTAACATCGCGCGATGTCCGTACCGCAACGCCATGCTTCTCGGCAACCTTGATATTGTATCTGCCCTTTGGCTTCATCTGCTTAAGGATGTCTTCTTCGCTCTGGCCTAGATTGACCAAAATCGTATCCTCTGGGAAATAGTGAGAATGAGCGCTTCTCCCCCATTTGCTCAAAAAAGAACAATTACCGCAAGGCGGCTCAACTCTGACAAAAACACACTTCTCTTTTCTGGCCATTTGGATAAACCCATCCATCAGCGGACGAAAATACCCAGGCCCGTCCAAAAGCGGTCCTCTTGGTGCAAAATACCAGCAAAGGCCCATAGGTAGCTTCTGCCTAACAAAAACCGCAGCAGCGCGCAAGCTATCGCCATCCTTGACCCCGCAAATCACAGACTTGCCTCGCGCAGCCACATTGGTTTGAAAATCCGCCCACATCGAAGTCTGATGGATATTGCCTTTTGGGTGTTTGAGCGAGAAGGCATCAAGCTCCTTTTCGGAAATTTTGCAAAATTGAAGCATAAAAAAACATTACGGACTGAGATTAGCAGGAAGTGACACGTAGCAACAAGTTTATTCGTTGGCGTTAGCCCAGTGCCAATTTCTCGCGAATCGCATCAACAGCCCCGGCAAGCCCATCAGGTTTTTCGAAAAACATAAAAGTATCGGGAGCAAACGAGGCTAATAGTTCCTGAATCTTCGTGCGCTCGGAAGGATTGTCAGGGGCTGAACAGTGCAATATAACAAGCTGGCATCTTTGAGAAATCGCTTCCCGCGCTCTATCGCCATCTTCGGCCCACAAAACGGTTGTTGGCTTATTCACGAGGAGGAGAGTAAAAATACACAGATCCGAATTATGGCTCTGCTTAAGGAAAAAGTCAAAGCAAAAGCCCCTCGCTCATGCGAGGGGCTTTTAAGTTCTTATTAAAGATTTTATTTTTGCTTCAGGAGGCCTTGGAAACGTCCGAAGGATTTGCCCGGAAGCGAAAAGTAACAAATCAAAATCTAATTCCCCATCTTCTGGCGTATAAACGCAGGGATATCGTATTCACTCTCTGTCTCCTTCATTGCGGTTGTGTCAGGGCGATGAAGTGATGAAGAGTGCAAAGTGGAAACGGTTTTGCGATGGTCGTCAAAGCCCGTAGCAACTACGGTCACCTTGATCTCGCCGGTATAAGAATCGTTGATTACGGAACCGAATATAATATTGGCTTCCGGATCGGCAGCTTCGGTAATAATACGAGCAGCTTCGTCCACTTCAAACATAGACAAGTCATTTCCACCTGTAATGTTGAACAGGATGCCTTTAGCTCCGGCAATATCCATTTCAAGAAGAGGACTGTCGATAGCAGCACGAGCAGCTTCGGCAGCACGGTTTTCACCAGTGCCGTAACCTATACCCATAAGAGCGCTACCAGCATTTTCCATAATTGCTTTAACGTCAGCGAAGTCAACGTTAATCATTCCGTGTACGGTAATCAGGTCGGAAATACCCTGAACACCTTGCCTAAGAACATCGTCAACGACAGTGAAAGCTTCCGTAAGAGGAGTCTTTTTATCGATGAGTGACAAGATTTTGTCATTAGGAATGACGATCATCGTGTCAACCTTGTTCTTAAGGTTTTCTAGGCCTTCGTCAGCCTGAGTCTTTCTTCTGTGTCCCTCAAAAGAAAAAGGCTTGGTAACTACGCCAACGGTAAGGATGCCAAGATCTTTTGCGATCTCCGCAATAACAGGAGCGCCGCCGGTTCCCGTGCCACCGCCTAGCCCGCAAGTAATAAAGACCATGTCGGCCCCGTCAAGCACTTGCTTGATTTCCTCGGAGCTTTCTTCAGCAGCCTGCTTCCCTACTTCAGGATGGCTGCCTGCGCCTAGCCCACGAGTTGTTGCTTTTCCCACGTTCACCTTGGTAGGTGCCTCCGAGTGGTACAAAGCTTGAGCGTCTGTATTGACCGCAATGAAATCCATACCCTTTACGTTGGATTTGATCATGCGGTTTACAGCGTTTCCACCTCCTCCCCCTACACCGACCACTTTGATTGACGCAACAGGAGTGATGTCTGGAGTAATCTCCATATTTCTTTTCCTGTTGTTAGCTCCAGAAAACAAGTTCTTGAGAGCGTCATCAGAGCCACCGGATTTTCTATCGTCGTTTGTCATGGTTAATGAGTTTAGGAGACAAATGGGGGGGGTATATATAATTGTTAGTTATCAAAAAATCTTGGCCTTAATTTTCAAATTGTACTACTGACTGTCTCTATGGCATCAGCCCTTTCACCCAGCTCTTCACGCTTCCCCAGGCCTTGTCGATCTTGAATCCCTTCAGATCGATTCCGTATCCGCTATGTCCTTCGAACCTGGCGCCCCATATAGCTAAGCCTATTGCGGTTGCATAAGCGGGGTCGTCGATTTTATCAACAACTCCTTCGAAGTTCTGAGGGAAACCAATCTGGACAGGCAGGTTAAGGGTATCTCTTGCCAAATCCACGGCTCCGGGAATCTTGGTCGCAGCTCCTGTCAAAATCGCTCCGGCTGGAAGCATGCCATCGCGGCTAATCTTGGCTAAGTCGTCCTTGACCATACAAAAAATCTCGTGATATCTGGCTTGGATAATCTCAGCCAGCTGCCTCTTGGAAACGGTTTGCGTATCTATTTTGCTTAAAAGAGAAAGATCTATGGTTTCGCGATCATTAACATCTTCGGGTATGCAAGATCCATACTCAATCTTAATCTTGTCAGCTGTATCAATAGAAGTACGTAATCCGATGGCAATATCGTTAGTCACATTCTCTCCTCCAACAGGAATTACAGAGGTGTACAAAGTAGTGCCTTCTTCGAAGACGGAAACAGAAGTTCCTCCGCATCCAACGTCTATTACAACAACGCCCAACTCTTTCTGCCTTTTTGACAGAACAGCTTCGGCAGCTGCAAGACCGGATGGAATAATATCGTCAATATCAACGCCGGCTTGATGCACACACTTCTCAATATTTTTTACAGCAGGAGAAAGTCCAGTAATAAGATGAGCCTCGACTTCAAGCCTAATGCCGATCATGCCAACTGGATACTTAATACCTTTCTGTTCGTCTACGGTAAAAGACTTAGGGATGATTCGCAAAATTCTTCTGTTGCTTGGAATAGAAACAGCTTGCGCTGCTTCAAGAACTCTGTCGACGTCATCCTCTGCGATTTCATTTCCACTGTGAGAAACCGCAATAACACCCTTGCTATCCTGAGAAGCCAAGTGTGTTCCTCCGATTCCAAGGAAAACATGGTGGATAGGTTCTCCGGCCATCCTCTCCGCATCTTCTAGCGAAGACGAAATGCTGTTTATGGTCTCTTCTACATCAATAACGCTTCCCTTTCGAAGACCAAAGGAAGGCGCAACGCCAACGCCAATAACATTTGGAACAGCTCCCCTCTCTTCAAGCGTGCATACAACTGTACGAATTTTAGAGCTACCAATATCTAGGCCGGCAATCAAACGGCTTTTGGACATGTTTTTGATTTTAAGGAATTTTCTCTGCGTAGTCTACGAGGAATATAAGCAAAAAGCAAAGGGCACATCAAGACTTTGTATACCTTTTTTTGCCAAAAAACGGCTAGTAAAAGCCAAGTGTGCTAATTTTTTATACAGCTACTCAATCTGATAAAAGCCGAAAAACCACAAAAAACCAACAGCCAAAAAACGGCTAGTAAAAGCCGAAAAACATGTTCAAAGTAGACCGCGAAACGCACGAGCATTGAACAATAAAATTACTCTGTCGAAAATATAAATAATTTTTTTGTTCACGGAGCCGAGAAGAGGGCTTCGGGAAGGGATCAAGTAGCCATCGGGACTTTTGAGAGGCGTATGGCGGGATCAACGAGCATGGCACGAAATAAAAAATCTGACAAAAGCAGGCCGATCATCAAAAAACCCCTTGTACAAGCCGTAAACAGGGGGTTTCGGTGGCCAAGATACAGCTTCACAACAATATTCGCATTAAGGCAACTCAAAACAGCTGTTTTTCATAGAGTCCTAAAACAAACTTAGCTGACTTTTTTTAAATTCACCATTTTTTTTGTTGTGTTCCCATTCGCCATTGAGAGCATGGAATCGTCCCGTTAGGCTGTTAAATTCCAACTCCTCAAATAGTTTTAGGATTTTCTCGTGGTCGACATCATGAGTAATACAGTCGGCAAGGCGGAAGTCGATATCGACGTCATTGACAAGCTGAGCAAGGTCCCTGCTAAAGAATGCCATCTTCTTATTGTCGACAAGCTTGTCTCGAAGCTTGCCGCTAACATTGTCTATGTTGTTGTATACACCCTCCAGCGTCTCGTAATCGTTCAAAAGCGAAGCGGCCGTTTTTGGACCTACTCCGGCAACTCCGGGAATATTGTCGCTGGGGTCACCGCACAAGCCTTTGTAGTCAACAACTTGGCTTGGTTTAATACCTAGTTTTTCCATAACCTGATCGGGAGTATAATATGTAACTTCTCGGTATCCCTTCCTTGGAGAAGCAACGGTGGTATGTTCGTCAATTAACTGAAAAGCATCTTTATCCCCTGTAACAATAACAGTTGTAAGGTCGTGATCCTTGGCTTTGGATGCCAAGGTTGCAATCAAGTCATCTGCCTCGTAGCCGGACTGTTCAAAAATAGGCATATTAAAAGCACGAACAATTTCCTTGATACGAGGTATTTGAGAATAAAGTTCGTCCGGGGCTTTAACTCGAGTAGATTTGTATTCATCGTAAATCTCATGCCTATGAGTAGGGCCTTTTTTGTCAAAGGTTACAGCGATATAATCAGGAACTTCTTCCGCCAAAACGCCCATCAACACAGTAGTGAAGCCAAAGACGGCATTGGTCATCTCTCCGGATGCGGTAAAAAGAGGAGGAATGGCATGGAACCCTCTGTGAACAAGTGCATTTCCGTCGATAAGAACAAGTTTTTTCATGAAAACGCGAGAAGCTACTAACTAATCCAGGCTGTCTGAGCTATTGGAATTATCGGTTATGCCGGTAATGGTGTCGATAATGTCGCCAAAGTTGATGTATTTGATGATATCAAGACCCATTGCACGTCCAACGGTACCAACAATCACAACGGACAAAATAGTAACAACGAGCCCTATAATTGCATACCTGATAGTACTAACAGCTTGTTTTATTTTATCCTCCTGTCCTCCCGATAATATGAAAGAAATTCCTCCGAAGAAGATAAAAGCAACACTCAAAAACCCGGCAATTATAATCGCATAAGCTATTCCCCTGTTGATAATCTCTACTACGTCGTAAGTTTCCGCGGCACTTACTATTGAAACATCGGGAGCCATAATTATTTAGTTACAAGATTAAAGTGTAGAAAGAGTACAAAAATTCTACTGCTCTTTATAGGAGTAAGCAACCGGAAAGACTGTTGCATCTTTGGTAAAAGATTTTAGAGTTCTCCATTGCTGGAGAAGGCAACCTCGGAGCCATCGGGTTCGATGATCTTGAGATTCACTCTTGCATTGTGTTTTGAGCCAATCACGCGCAAAAGCACGCGCAGAGCTTTCGCAGTTTGCCCGTTTTTACCAATTACCTTGCCCATATCCTCTTTAGCAACCTTGAGCGTAATAAGTACGCCCATCTCATCAACAACTCTCTCAACAGCAACCTCGTCGGGGTTGTCCACAACCTGCTTAACAAAATACAAGATAAAATCTTTGTCTGGGCCTACGGAGTGATCGTCAGTGGCGGCGGTCATTTACAGAGTTATTTAAAGAATAACTGGCGATATTATACACCAGTGATAGCGTGACGCAATATAACCGAGAGAATGTTTAAGCAGCCTCAGCGTCTTTTTTGTCCTCTTCTTCCGCAGGTGCCTCTTCGGTAGCTGGCTGATCGGCAGACTCCGCTTCCGCCGCAGGTTTTTCTTCCGAAGCCACCTCTGGTTCTAATGCCTCTTCGGCAGGAGCTTCCTCTTTTGATTCCTCCGCTGTAGCGGGTTCTGGTGCGACTTCAGCTTCCTTTTTGGCCTCTACAGGTTCTACTACCTCTTCAGGAGGAGTAGCGGAGGATTCCTCGACGTGCTTGTCTTCAGCAGGTGCTGGGGTTGCAGCAGGTGGACTACTTGCGGGTGGAGTAGTAGGAGCTTCTTCCTCTGGCCCCTTCCCTTTCCTCTTCTTGTCTCGAGGCGCAATATACTTGTCCATATCTGCCATACCTTTGCTCTTCAATAGAGACGCAACGGTATCGGTTGGTTGAGCTCCGACAGAAATCCAATATTTAATACGATCTTCTTTGAATTCAAGCTGTTTAGGATTCTCTATAGGATTGTAGAACCCCAAGACTTCGATAAATTTACCTTTAATGGGAGACGTGTGTTCAGCAACGACTATTCTATAAGATGGTCTGTTTGTTTTCCCTGTGCGGGTTAGTCTGATTCGCAGCAATGTTGAAAAATTAAAAAATACTGATTGGTAAGCGAAAAATCGCTCCCATAGTCTATCGAGAAAATGACGTAAGTCAAGGGAAGTAGCGAAAACCTAGCCAACGAGCTTGGTTTTTACGGTCTTTATAACGCCGGAAAGGCTGGAGTCTTCTTCAATAAGTTTAATAAGACGCTCTTTGTTCAAAAAAACCTCTCTCCCCCAGGCGGAGCTGCCTACCTCGACAGTAAGAATGCCATCCTTGAAATACAAAGGGGTAATCTCGGAGGCATCACCGCCCCATATATCACGGACGGACTGACGTGCCCGATCGCGAACTAAGGCAGCCCTGACTTCTCTTTGCATTCCATATGCATTGGCAGCCTTTGGCAGTAGGTCTTTTAGAAGTGTAAAACCATCCATAAATACGGGATTATCTCTATGCGCAAACCTCGTGATACATTTTCAAAACTTCTTTTGCCATCTTCCGCCAGCTAAACTCCTTAACGCGTTCCCTGCCTTTGGCAATCAGCTCTTGTTGGAGGCTTTCATTGACCCAAATTTTCATAACAGAGTCACTGATGTCGGTAGGGTCATATGGATCAAAGAAGACGGCGTTCCCTTCGCCGCAAATCTCCGGTATACATGCGGCTTTTGACGCAGCGACAGGTGTGCCACAGGCCATAGCCTCCAGCGGAGGGAGTCCAAATCCTTCGTACAAAGAGGGGAAAACATACACCGTGGCGGCGCTATACAGAGCAGGTAGGTCAGCTTCTGGCACCATATCTGTAAATACAACATCTCCTTCGAGACCAAGATTCTGAATAGTACTTCTGACTTCTACATATAGAGGATCTTCTTTGCCTGTTATGACAAGCTGACCATCAAACTTCTCATCCTTTTTCAGATACGAAAAAGCTTTGATAAGATTGACTAAATTTTTGTGACTCCTCCATACGCCAGTATAAAGAATGAAAGGCTTAACAATGCCATATTTCTTCTTGATATCGGATAACACAGACCTTCTTGTGACCTCTTTGAATTCAGGGTTAACGCCTTCATATATAACTTCGATTTTTCCAGAAGGAACTTTGGTAAGTTCGATTAAATCCTTCTTCGTGTTTTCGGAAACAGCTATCACCCGAGAGGCATGCCTTGTTACAGACTTGATAGCAAGTTGGTAAGCGAGCCTACGATACAGAGAAGTCATCTTCTTGCCGGGGTAGAAATGGAGAGTTAGGTCGTGAATAGTCACGATCGAAGGCCTTGTGTATAGAATCGGCGCATTGAAATGCGTAAAATGCACTAAGTCTATTTTTTGCTTACGGAGCATCAGCCAAAACGTAAACTGCTCGGAAAAAGAATAGTGACGTGCGTTTGCCAAAACCTTAGTAACACGCTTATTTGGCGGCGTAAAATCCTCGTATTCAGGACTGTTCATAAAGAGAACGTACTCATTCTCGTCGTCAATTTCGAGAAGATTGGAAATCAGCTCGTGGACATAGCGGCCGATACCGGTAAACCCGGGACCATATATACGAGCATCGATACCTATTCTCATAAAAGAAAAATTATTAACGAGGGGATGTTACCTTTAAGTTCCTTAAAATTCCAGCCCACTGGGCTCTTTTGACAGGGCTTGTGCGGAATTGCTTATTAAAATCTGTCTCATTGGAAGGTATTTCCACGGATGCCAAATTAGACAAAGGCGTCTCTGCGCTATCAATATTCCGCGCCCTTATATTATGAGGGCAGACTTCTTGGCAAATGTCGCACCCAAAACAAAAATCCTGGCTACCTAGCATCTCCTTCTCTTCGGGTGAGAACTCCCCTCTTTTCTCTATGGTGAGGTATGAAACACACTTCCTCGCATCAAGGCATTGACCTGATAGAGCGCCTGTAGGACAAGCATCGATGCATTTTCTACACTCCCCGCACCTTCCAAAATCCAGCTGATTGCCAGCATCGTAATTATCAAACTCAAGCTTCGTTAATATAGATCCAATAAGAACCCACGAGCCGAAATCTTTTGTAATAAGACAAGTATTCTTACCTATAAAACCAAGGCCGGCTTTCGCTGCGAAATATCTTTCAAAAATAGGACCTGTGTCGACATACCACCTAGCGTCAGAATCCCCAAGAACGGCAATATAATCGGCGAGTTTCTGTAGGTCAGCACCCATCGCAGAGTGATAGTCGTCATACCAAGCATAGCGCGCCACCCTGCCGGTTTGCATTACGTGATCGCCGGGATAATAATTCCTGCCAACCATAATGATGCTTCTCGCACCTGGCAAAATAAGGGCTGGGTCAGAACGTTTATCAGCGGAGCGGCCTAGCCATCCGGACATATCTCCAGCTTTGCCATCGGCTAGCCAATCATAAAAAAACCTTACCTCCGTGTCGTCAACACGAGTATCGGTTGCGCCAAAAAGCTGAAAGCCAAGGCTGGTAGCGTAAGAATGTATTTTTTCAATAATTTTCATAGCTTTACACAAGCGGAACGGAATCCTATTATAGCAGTGGAGATAATCTAGGGCTATCTTCGAAAGGCAAATACCATAAATAACAAAAACATGCAGGTAAACATTGTTACGAAACACGTTAGTGACAGGAAGAAAGAAGAATTTACAAGCTATTTTGACAAAAAAATACCAAGGATAGAGAAGCTTACAACTCATTTCGCGGACGACGCAGTCCTCCTAACGGCTACGCTTGAATATTTCGAGAAGCATGATGCCTATAGGGCGAACTTGAGAATGGAAGTGCCGTCAAATACACTAGTCGCTGAAGAATCAGCGCACTCAGTGACGAAGGGAGTCGATGACGCTGTCGACAGACTTGTATTGCAGCTCAAAGATCACTTGGACAAATTGAGGAGTAGCTAGAGCCAAATCAAAGTAAAATGATTCACGACACAGGAGTGAATATTTTTCGCGGAAAATCGAGCAAAACCCTATCGAGGGATAGCAGCGCTATTTAAGGCTTTTGAGAGAGGAGCCATATGGCAAAATACTCCTGAATATCTGTGTTATTTTATTTTGATTTGGCTCTAGCTGGACGATAGCCGCATAACTTAGTACACTGTGGCTACGGAATTAACACTATCTAACTTACACAATGGAAGCATTCAATATATTACTACTGGTAGCTGGTTCCGCTATAGGAGCGGCGATAAGCTTTGGCGCCTTACGCGTTAGCAAGCATTACAAGGAAAAACTAGAGCAAAAAGAAAAAGAAATACTGGACGCGGCAAGAGAGCAGGCTGCAAAACTGATCACAGAGACGCGAGCAAGAACAGAGGAGATCAAGGAAACTGCCAAGGAAGAGACTACGAATATGGAGCAGCAATTAGAGATGCTGAAAAAAGCGCTAGACTTCAAGGGGAGCATTTTGGACAAACGAGAACAACGCAACGAAGCAATCAAAAGTTCGCTCAACGAAACCAACAGGGAAATAAGAAAGCTGGAGGAAGATATAGAAGGGGCGGAACAAGAGATGGTAGAGAAGCTTAAAGAGAAGACAAAGTTGAATGCGGACGAAGCAAAGAAAATGATCTTGGCGAAATTCGACGCGGAAATGGAGTTGCAACGCGGCAAACTTTTGAAAAAGACAGAGGAGGATTTGGCGGAAGATATTATAAGTACAAGCAAAAATATTCTAAGAGGTGTTATTCAGAAGATCACTTCCCCAAGTTCTGTAGATAAAAATTCAACAGCGGTTAAGATCAAGAATGACAAATTCAAAGGAGTTCTTGTAGGCAAAGGTGGTAAAAACATAGAATACTTTGAAAGCATGCTCGAAAACATAAGTATCATTTTTAATTTGGAGCCAAACTCGATTTATGTCGGTGGATTAAACTTGGTGAATAGGAATATAGCCAAGCTTGCTATAGAAGAATTGCAGAAAGAACGCGGCGCATTTGGAGAGCACCAGATCAAGCGAGCTCTGGACTATGCTAGAAGCGAAATAGACAAAAAGATCTTGAAAGCCGGACGGGAGGCAATCAAGATAGCTAATATCAACATGGATATACCGGAAGACTTAGTTAGGCTTGTAGGCAGACTGAAGTTCAGGACAAGCTTCGGGCAGAATATTTTACAACATTCGATAGAAATGGCGGCGATGGCGGCATTAATGGCGGCCGAAATCAATGCCGATATTGAGAAGGCGAAGGTAGCAACATTTTTCCACGATATTGGAAAAGCGATCGATCACGAAGTTGGAGGATCTCACGACATATTAACTAAGGAGATTCTTGAAAAATACAACTTCGATCCGGACATAGTACATGCGGCATATGCTCATCATGACGGAGAGCCTCAGAGAACGGCAGAGGCCATGCTGGTTAAAGCGGCAGATGCAATATCTGCGGGACGCCCAGGCGCAAGACAAGAGTCTTTGACAAGTTACTTGGAGAGGATACAAAAACTTGAGAAAGTGACAAGAGGTTTTGAAGGAGTCAAAAAATCTTACGCAATATCTGCGGGACGAGAAGTTCGCATTATAGTCGACGAAGACAAATTGACGGATGAAGCGATGAAGGAGCTCGCGCAAAAAGCGGCAAAACAAATAGAAGAAGAGCTGACGTATCCTGGAAAAATCAAAGTGAACGTAATTCGCAGAACGGAAGCCATAGATTACGCACGCTAAAAATAAAAAAATCATAAGGCAATGACTCAAGACGACAACAAGAAGAAAGAACATATCGTGGACAAGGTCGACAAACTTGTGGTAGGTGCCATAATCGGCGGCGCCATAGGATCCGTCCTAGGGTTGACGCTAGCTCCGAAAGAAGGCAAAAAAACCAGGCAAGAGGTAGCAGAAAGATCCAAGAAATTCATAGGAGAGCATCAGAAGGAATTTGCCATTGCGAAGAAACTTACAAAAGAGACTGCAATCGGGATATACAAACTTATCAGAAATACAGTAAGGAAAAAGTAATACTGATGAAAAAGTTAAAGCCAAATCTCAAAATCACGGCGATAGTAGTGTTGGCACTAGCTATTTTTGGAGCGATTTACGTGCTGCAGTTTGCGTACGCTGACTTCGTGTATCCTAGTACGTTTATAGGCGATACGAATATTGGGTTAATGCACAAGGATGAGGCGATGGATATTATAAAACAAGAATTGTCAGGTTTCACAGGAGAAAAGGTTGTAATTATAAATAATGGTCAGGCATTCGAGTTTACGGCGGAGAGCCTCGGAGTGTTATATGATGCAGGCAAGATAGAGGAGTCACTGCCAACACTATGGAAAAACAACGGCATTGTTAGAGGAATATATATGGCTATAGTCAAGAACCAAGTAGGCTTGGAAGTTGCGGTAGATGAAGAGAAGCTCAAGGAGTCCATATCAATACTATACACCGAAGATGCTCCTCAAAATGCATATTTGTATTTAAACGAGGATACTGGCGAAATAGAGATTAGCAGCGAAGTTAATGGGCAGACACTTAATATAGAGGATTTTGTACTTAGCCTGAAAAATAAATTCGAGAATATGGACAGTGAAGCAATAACGCTATCGTTAGACACGCTCTATCCTAGCGTTACGGCCGGGGACGTCGAACCATTTGTAGGCATGGCAAAAGATATATTTGGAAACACGGTATCCATACACTATAGCGATAAGTCATGGGATTTTGATCCTAACCAGCATGCGGAAATCATAACTTTTGGGACGCAAAGCACACTGGAAATAGATGGTATAGAGAGGCAAATCGAAATAGCTTGGGATGATAGCGGCAACAGTGAGCAAGCAGACTTGTCTGAAAAAGTTCTAACGACCCTAAAACTGTCGTTAGACGAAAACGCAATACATGACTATATAAACCAAGAAATAATAAGTGCTGTCGAAACACCATCTCAAAGCGTCGTGATAACTATTGACGAAGCCGGCGATATATTCTTTGAAGGTACGGCCGAAGATGGAATTACGGTAAACGAAGAGGCTTTTAAGATGGCTTTGGGGCTTGCGTTGGAAAACAAAGTAAGCGAGATAGAAGTGCCGACTATGACTGTAAGAGGAGGGGTGGATATACCAGAGGAGCTACAAGAGCTTGGTATAACAGAGCTGATAGCTACGGGCTACACGGGTTACTCGGGATCGCCATACAACAGGGGAATGAATATAGCGGTAGGAATGAGCAAATTTAACGGTGTTCTGGTCGAGCCAGGGGAGGTTTTCTCTTTTCTGGACACTCTTGGAGTAGTGGATGGATCGACCGGGTACTACAAGGAACTTGTAATAACGAATAACGAAACCAAGCCGGAATACGGAGGAGGGCTATGCCAAGTTTCGTCAACAATGTTTAGAGCAATGCTATATGGTGGACTACCTATAGAAACAAGATACGAGCATTCATATGCCGTTTCATATTATGCGTACCCGAACGGATACGGGCTGGACGCAACAATATACCAACCTTGGCCTGATTTACAGTTCACGAACGATACAGGTGGATACATACTAATACAGGCTTATGTAGAAGAGAACGAAGCTTATTTCAAATTTTACGGAACGAGTGATGGGCGTACCGTTGCAATGGATGGTCCGTATTACAGCAACTACGTCTCTCCTCCGTCTGACGTCATTATCTACACAGACGAGTTACAGCCTGGTGTAAGTAGCAAACAAGACAGTGCTCATACTGGGTTTGACGTGGATTGGTACAGAACAGTAGTCATGCCGGACGGCACCGAAACAACGGAAAACATTCACAGCCACTATCAGGCATGGCCGGCAAAATACTTGGTCGGAGCGCCATTGGAAGAAAGTACGGAGGATCAGGAGTAGGCTTGACAAAAAGCATAGATAAAGTAAAATTACGCTCTTGTAATCGAAAATATCCAGATGGTTATGCTACTACCGGGAGATGAACCAGGCAGAGACGAGGCAGCAAAGGACCCGCAAGAAGAAGCCACCGCAGGCGGTACCGTGCCGGAACAACGCGCAGAGAATGATGCTACGCAGGCCGGTAGTATGAGTGGTGGTATACAAATACTGGCAAGCAGTATAAGGACTTCAGTAGTTAAGGGCGTCTTGGAATGTGATCCTGCACAAAGAGTGATTTCAACGACAATTAATGTCGGAGGACAAGAGATACGAGTAGCGGGAGTATTCCCAGAAGGCTTGGAAGTAGGCGAAATGAGCAGGTACATAACGGTATTAGAAACTTATCACGCAAGCGAAGGATTGCACCCGTTCTATCAACAAATGGTACAGTCGATCATATACTCATACGCCAGGTCGGCTTTGAATACAGCAGCAAGAAGCGGGATGCAACAACCTGTTATAGTAGAAGCGGGTGCGGGGACGGGGCTAGTGACGGAGGTTGCGGCAAAGGCGTTCCCGGATGCCATCATATTCCCTGTCGACATAGATACTCAGTATCACGAATTCCTTAAACGGAGGACGGAAGGAGACTTCCGGATACTGCAAAGCGAAGAAGATGCTGATGGAGTAACGGTTGAGGGGTTTCCTGCAAATGTCATACCTCTGCATGGAGACGCAAGGCATTTTGATCTGCCAGGCACAGGCGCTGTTGTAATAATGTCAGCATTCCACAAGCACCATATACCGGATTGGGACTTGGCAGATTCTTTCAGGCAAGATGCAGCAATGCTTAAACAAGCCAAAAGGCTTTATCCGGGCTGCGAACCGATAGTGATCGTAGCCGATGAGAATATAAGCGAAAAAAGACACAGAAGTTTAGATACAAAACAAGAAGAACTCTCGAATATGCATGCAAAATTCATAAGAGATATGCAAACGGAGAAGGCGGAAACAGAGGTAATTACAGGTGAGATAGAAGAATTGATAGAACTTATGTCTCGAGATCCGAAAGACCAAAGCAGGATTGCACGCCAAGCAGAACACATAAGGGAGTCGGATCCATACAGTAGCTATGTCGTAGCAACAAAGGCACATGTTGGTATAGTTGGAAAACAGCCTACGACTATAGGGAGCGACGACGGCATGGATGCTGTGTATCCGAGTGACGAAGCTAAGTGGGCGGAAGCGGAGAGTCAAGTTCAACATATGTTGATAACGCTGAAGAGAAGGGCAGATAAACTACTTGGAATGTTGTCGACAAACGAAGAGTCCTCTATGAGGGAAGGCATAAGAGGCATCTTGGCAGTAAAGAAATTCATGAAGCAGGCACATGATGCGGGAGTAACAATAGATGGCGCAGTTGTAGAACCTGATTACAATCCAAGCTCTCGCGAATGGGAGATGATAAAACCACAACTGGCACAGAAAGGATTAACTCTTCCAAGAGTTGGAGAGTGCAAAAGGTCGCTTGCAGAACAAAACGAAGCAGCCAAAATGGCAGGGTTAGAAAGGCAGGGGGGAATAAGAGTCGGACCAACGGGGACAGATCAATTAGAATCCGGCGGCGGAGTATGGATTTCAATATATCAACTCACGGATGAAACCATACAGCAGCTGATTGAAGAGTCCCAAGATACTACTCCATAAGCTTCTTGACCTCTTGATTGTAAGGATCCAACTCAAGGAGTCTCTTTGCTGCACTGTGCAGTTCGTCCGGAAGACCAAGCTTCTTATAATATTCAATAGTAGCCCACAAATAATCTTTGTTGCGTGGAGATTTGCGACTGGCTTTTTCAAAATTATGTAAAGCCTTCTCGTCATTATTAAGTTCGCGATATACATGGGCCAAATTAGCAAATCTTGCGGCCCTGTTGTCATCCATGGACAAAGCATTCTCATAAGCCTCTGCGGCTTCAAGCAGCCTCCCCTGCCTATATAAAGCCAAACCGAGATTTCCATAATAAACGGGATCTTTCTTGAGATTAACGAGTTTATGGAAGAAAAACTCGGCTTTCGGGTAGTTTTCTATCTCCAAATACACAAGTCCAAGATGCAGGTTCGCATCAAGGTGAGTCTCATCAATGGAAAGAACATTGATAAAAGTCTGTTCGGCGGCGGCAAAATCTTTCCGAGAAAATAATACCTCACCCTTTTTAAAAATTTTACGTATATCATCACCTTTCGCAATTTTCACAGGAGCGCTATGGGTGTCATCAGTTTCTTCTACAGTCTGTGTCTTGTTATCTATGTCTTGCAATCTGCGCTCTTCCTCTTCTAGTTTAGCTTGCATCTTGTTTTGAGTGAGCAGCAGCAGCAGTCTACGTACAAAAACAAACCCCAGGAAGACAAATCCGCCAATAACTATAAGAAGTTTAATAAAAAACATAAATAATTAGTTAGTATCAGATTGGCTGTCGTCATCAAAGCGCTCCTTGGGTGGAACAAATTTCTTAATATCGGAAACGCTAGCGGAAAAGAATTCGCCATCGTTTTCAAGACGTATCTTCTGATTCAAAACGTCGGCACCGCGCAGCCTGCCTTTGCGTTTATCATTTAGGAAAACCTCACTCATCATAGGGGGTATGTTTTTGCGCAAATTATCATATTCCTTCGCTTCATAAGAAAGACAACACATAAGTTTGCCGCAGACGCCAGAAAGCTTCTCGCTACCTTTGTTAGACATGCCCTGCACGCGTACCATGTCCATTGTAATACTGCTCAGCTTGCCAACAACTTGGCCACAACACAATTTCCTGCCACATTTTCCATATCCACGAACAAATCTGGATTTATCACGAGGGCCTATCTGTTGCAAATGGATCTGTTTTTGAAATTTTTTGGCAAGATCTTTCACCAGTTCGCGGAAATCAACTCGCTCCTCAGATGTAAAAACAAAATTGATTTTCGCACCATCCAGAGAATATATAGTCTCTACAAGATGCATGTTAAGTTCGTATTCGTCTATGAGCTTCCTGCATGCTGCCGCAGCTTCATCGGAAGATTCTTTATTTGCATTGAGCCTCTGAACGTCATGGTCAGTAGCTTTTCTAAGGACAAGGTAGCCCTTGGACAAGTCATCGTCTTCGACATCGGTAGGAGACATAATGACCCTACCCATCTCATTAGAACCTTCATCGTCAGAAAAAACAACGATGTCAGCCTTGTCAAAAGAGTCATCATCAGCCGAGGGGATGTAAATAGTCTTATAATGAAAAAAGGAGGATATTCCGTGGGCCTTGGTTTTTTTAGCCATGTTTAAAAGCTTAACATCAGATTTTCTAAAGCGAGCTTGGTATTCACATTTCGACCCATAAGATAGCGTGTTTCATCTATTTTGTGAACCAAATTAAGTAAATTCTCTTTTGAAAAAGATATTACTTCGGGGAAATCATCATTATCCGTATCGTTTGTAGAAATTTTTGCATTTAGTAGGCTGCGCGCGATATGGAGAAAAATCTCCATAAATATATCACGATCCCTGGGATCAACTTCTTTATCGGTAAGAGTTTGAACATACAAAAACCGTTTTGTAATATCTTTGTCTCGAAAAAACGACCTTATGTCATTATAAAAACGCAAATAAGCGGAAAGCACATCGGTATCGCGCAAAAGCTCAATGGCTTTGCCGGGCCTACCTAGGGAGAGCATGCAAGCTCTATTCAGCATCTCAGGCGTGGAGTCTATGTTGAGTGCTTCCTGCATTGCAGCGATTTGAGACGCGAGTTTGCGTTCCGAAATCGCTGGAAATTTCATCACTCGTGATCTGGAAACTATAGTGGGAAGCAGACCATGTACATTAGTAGCAGTCATTAAAAACAGTGTATTCTTTGGCGGCTCTTCGAGAGTTTTCAAAAAACAATTAGCAGCCTCTGGCGTCATTCGCCCAATATTATCCAGTAAAACTATTTTGTATTTGCCCTGCGCGCTCATGTGGAGAGTTGAGATAAGATCACGGATTTCCTCGATTTTTATAGATTCTCCATCGTCTCTGATTTCGATTGTATCCAAGTGAACCCCTTTCTCTATTTGGATACATACAGGGCACTTGCGGCAATAATTCTCGCTGCATTGCAAAATCCCGGACAGAGTCTTTGCGACCAAGAATTTACCAACCTTATCAGGGCCTACGAACAAGTAAGAATGGCTAAAATTCCCGCTGGAAAGATCACTTTCCAGTTTTTGGAGCTGTAACTCGTGTCCAATGATGGGCCATTTGTACAACATAAGTAGCAAAAAATACGGAGTGGAAGCGTATTATAGCACAAATACTATATACTCTCCCAAGAATCATCCTGCCTCACCAGTAAGTCTCTTGCTCTCTCAGGCTCAGCCATGATCTCTTTGATACATCTCTCGAGCCTAACTTTATTTTGAGATCCTTTGACCAAGACGATGTCGCCGGTCTTTAGCTTACCGGAGAGAAACTCGCCTGCGTCTTTTGAGTCAACAAAACTCCAAACATGACTTTGTTGAAGTCCGGCTTTCACAGCCTCTTCGGCATACAAGCGCGCGTGGTCACCGACTGTTATGAGCAAATCAGCAACTTTTGCAGCTTCTTTGCCGACTTTGCGATGCTCGCTGTCTGTGAGGTCTCCAATTTCATTCATGTTACCAAGGACTGCAATGCGTCGGCCAACACCTTTTGGATGTATTTCGCCAAGGACATCGAGAGCTACGGCCATTGTAGCTGGAGAAGCATTGTAAGAACTGTCGATTATAATACTATTTGAAACTCCGGGGATGAGGTTCATGCGACCTGGTGGCAAGACGAAATCTTCGAGACCAGCCTTAATAGTTTCCCACTTGAATTGATTTAAAAAGCCAATAGCAATTGCAGGAAGCACAACATAGACATGATGCTTCCCAATCAAATTCGGAAGCTGCACGTGTATAGTTTTTTCATCAAACAGGAGGTCGAATTCCAGTCCTTTTTCGCTGCTTTTTACATTCATAGCTCTGATATCGGCGCCCTCCCCCATGCCAAAAGTAATAACATTTGCACTCAGCTGATTTGATATTAATGACAAATAGTGATCATCGGCATTCAAAATAGCCCAATCGTTTTCGCCCATCCTTTTTACTAATTTCGATTTTTCATTAAGTATTTCTTCCAAATTCTTAAACTGACCCTCGTCCAGGTGAATAGGCTTGATCGTCGTCATAACTCCAACAGTTGGCTGTACGAACTGGAGAAGGACATCCATGTCTTTTGGCTTGTCGACACCCATTTCGAGGACCATCTTCGTGTATGGAGTCTTGTCAAAAAAAGCGGTTTCAAAAGCCCCCCAAAGCGCTATCATCCATTTCAGAGGTGACGAAAAGCCGGACTCTTGATTAAGTATAGAAAGAAGCAACCCGAATTCGGTATTGTAACTTTTCTGATTTTTCAGAACCTGTTGGCGACGTGCAAGGACATGATAAATAGCCTCTTTCGTGCTGGTTTTCCCAACAGAGCCAGTCACACCTATAATCTCAGGCTTCAGCTTGTTGAGACGATGTCTCGCAAGCGTCTTTAAGTACCAGAGAATAGCGGATTTTGCCTTGTTTTTAGCCTTCATTGAGGGATTCATGAATGCATTCTGCCGAAAATCCTAAAAAAAAGAAATTGACCGCAAAAGAAAATGTTATAATACGAGAGCATGCGATATCAAAATTGCTCACTATCTCGCGCGAAGCGCTCCATCCCTACACCCTACACCCTACACCCTACACCCTACACCCTACACCCTAAGTCCTAAATCTTACCTTGCCAGCATATAAACTCAAAATTCACGGGAAAGTTCAAGGAGTATTCTATCGAGACTTCGCCAGAAAGCAGGCGGAAGCCTTGGATATTAGCGGATGGGCGAAAAATGATTCCGACGGAACAGTCACTGCTTACATTCAGGGGGAGGAAGACAAGATCGATTATTTTCTCGTACTACTATGGAGCGGACCGGAAGCATCAAAAGTTCAAAACATACAAAAAGAGCCCTCCGTAGAGGACCCTATGATAACTCTATTTGAAATCAGATATGACTAAATGGTAGCGAGGATATCCCTATCTAGGGTCTGCGCTACGCACGTGCAAGCTCAACGATTTTCTTGAAAGTTTCAGGCTTATGGACTGCAATATCAGCTAAGATTTTTCGATCAACGATAATTTTCTTCTCAGATAAAGCATTGATGAATCTACTATACATCCAGCCCTCGGCACGTACAGCCGCGTTAATTCGAGTAATCCATGTCCTGCGAAAAACACGCTTTTTGTTGCGGCGATCTACGTATGCATGCATACCGGCTTTGGCAACGGCATTCTTCGCGGTCCTAAAAAGGTTTTTCCTTTTGCCGCGATAGCCTTTCGCCATCTTAGTAACTTTGTTGTGTCTCCTCCTGGTGACTGTACCGTGTTTAACTCTAACCATCGTAGTTTAAGTGTTATGATTGTAAAAATTTAAGACAGAAGGGCCTTCAGCTTCTTTTCGTTTGTTTTAGAAACGCACTGCTTGTCACCTCCCATTGATTTCTGACGCTTAGACTTTTGTGCAAGTAGATGCCTTTTACAAGACTTTTCCATACGTATTTTGCCGGAACCTGTCTTTTTAGCGCGTTTTTTTGTTCCACTATGAGTTTTCTGCTTCATAATTATGTGAATTTATAGATTATTAATTCCTTCTCTACAGTCTACAGTTTACAGTCTACTTCAGCGGACTCAAAATCATATTCATCGTATGTCCTTGGCTCTTTGGCTCTTGGTCTACTTTCGCAATGTCCAGTAGTCCATCTCTGAACTGTATCATCTTAGCTAGGCCCAAGTCCTTGTGTACAATTTCCCTACCTTTAAACATTAACTGGATCTTCAGACTATTACCTGCATCCAGGAACTGCTTGGCTCTCTTTAGCTTTACCTCCATATCGCCTACATCGGTCCTCAATGTCAGCCTTATACCTTTCATTTCACGCTTCTTTTGAGCTTTTTTCTGCTTCTGATCAACCTTTTTCTGCTGATATTGGAACTTGCCATAATCCATAATCTTGCAAACTGGAGGGGTCGCTTTTGGCGAGACTTCTACCAGGTCCAAACCTTGCTCTTCGGCCAGGCCGCGAGCCTTGTCAGTCCCCATAATACCTAGCTGCTCGTGATCTTCGCTCACCAAGCGGACAGTTGGGACTTTAATCTCATGATTGACTCTTGTTTTCTTAGCTATTTTGGTAAAATTACGGATCGAAAACTCTCCTGTAACGAAAAGCCCCGCCATCTTATGAGAATTCTTGATGTTAGTCAAGTAAAAGGGTATATTTGGCAAGCTTTAATATTTGGCTATGGAAAGCCGTATTGTAAAAATCGGAGACGTAAGAATCGGAGGAGGCAATAAACCTGTTATACAGTCGATGTGCTCAACAGACACAGAGGATGTGCAGGCGACGATATGTCAAATCAATGAACTTACAAAAGAAGGGTGCGAGATTATTCGCGTTACAGTGCCTACAGTGAAGGCAGCCAAGGCAATTTCGAAGATAAAAAAAGCGATAAAAATACCACTGATTGCGGACATTCATTACAGTCCGGATTTGGCTATATTGGCGCTAGAAAACGGTGCAGACAAGATTCGCATTAATCCGGGGAATATAGGTGGTCGAGACAAATTGACAAGGATAATAATCAGCGCAAAAAAACACAAAGCTGCAATAAGAATCGGGGTGAACGAAGGGTCGTTGGAATCAGACTTGCTTAAGAAATACGGATCCCACTCGCCAAAAGCATTAGTTCTATCTGCGAAAAGATGGATTAAGTTTTTCGAGAATGAATCTTTTAGAAATCTGGTTGTATCGGTGAAGAGCAGCGATGTGCGGACGACAATCGAAGCAAACAGAATGCTGAAAAACTGTGGATACCCATTGCATATAGGGGTGACGGAAGCTGGCACAAAAGAATCTGGCACGATCAAAAGCGCGATTGGCATTGGAACACTACTTGCCGAAGGGGTGGGAGATACGATAAGAATCTCGCTTTCGACAGATCCTATAGAGGAGGTCAGCGTAGCAAAAAAAATCTTAGACGCTCTTGATATAATCAAACTTCCTCTCAGGGTTATAGCATGCCCTACATGTGGCAGAAACAAGTCGGATGTATGGGGCTTGGCGGAAAAACTGGAAAGAGACTTTGAGCCCAAAAAGCCGCTAACGGTAGCCGTATTGGGATGCGGAGTGAACGTCGTTGGCGAATCAAAGGCGGCGGATTATGCTATCGTAGGGGTAAATGGAGATAAGTTTACTCTCTTCAAAAAAGACAAACCCATCATAAGAATGGCATCTTATAATCAGATACTTTCATACCTTAAAAAACAAATTTAATGCAAAAAGCAGTAAAGGTAATAGTAGGTTTTGCGTGGCTTTCGGTCGTCGGATATTATTATTTTTTCAAGAACCATCCGTACTACATGGAGGCAGGTTCGTTTGCCGGAAGAATTGTAGGTAGTGTCGTCGCAGTACTAATAGGAATCGCACTCATAGCAGGCTTGCAGCTCGCATGGAACTATCTAAGAAAAAAGGATCTGAAAGAATTCGGCGTCAGTGCATGGAAGGTCGTAGCAATGACGTTATTGATGGCGATATCAGTGCTAACAGCATATCAACTTAGTGCCGATTTGGCTTTTTACAGCGGAGATACGATTTTCCAAGACAATCAATCGTGGGGGCTATTGCCCGAAGGCGCGGAAGCATCAGGCGATATGACGATCATTTTGCAGAAAGATTCCATCGCCAATAGTTCAAGTTCGTTAATAGAGATATTGCCGGCGGAAATACAAGAATATTTCACAGAGGCTTCGGCGTGGCGGAGTGCCGTTTTTGTCACTCGAAACGTAGTTTGGAACTTGCTGCTTATGCTGATATTCACTTTGGCATCATGCGCAATCGGCCACAGGATTTTAAGATTCACAAAAATAGGTGCGGAATGGACGTCATCTAAGCCAGGCTTAAGCCAGATGCTGCTGAGTATAGTAGCGGGTCTAATTGCATATATGATGTTGGTCTTTGTGCTAGCATTGTTTGGCGCAGCCCATGCTTGGGCGGTTTTTGGTGGCATTACATTGATGGCGATAATAAGCTACGAAGACCTATGGGGGTTTGCAAAATTTATAGCCACAAAGGTGTCATCCAGTATTAAGATCAATCCGAAGTCGCTTCCGTTCTGGACCGTAGTTTCGGCCGGTATCATGGCGGTATACAACATCTTGGATATTATAAGGCCTATGCCGATCGGATGGGACGACTCAAACCATTACTTGTATATATCGGAGAAAATCGCACAGACGGGTAGCTTACTGGAAAGCGCCGGAGGCATGTACAACTGGGAACTTATAAACGCAATTGGATCTTACACGTCCTCGGCAACATTGCCTTTATTCATAAATTTCTGTGGAGGGCTATTGGCAATAGCATCCTTGTACTTGGTATTGCAGATCTTCATGAAAAAAGACACCGCGGTTATGCTGACAAGCTTTTTCTACATAATTCCAAGCGTCGTATTCCAGTCAGCAACAGACCTTAAAAACGATCTCGCCCTGATGTTCTTTGTATTGATGGGGCTTTATGCAGCTATTGAGTGGTGGAAAAGCGGCAAAAATCAGTGGCTATACTTAGCAGCGGCGATAATGGGAATTAGCATAGGAATCAAAATCACAGCAGGGATAGCTCTAATGGTTCTGATTGCAGCTGTAGCTGGAAAATCAATAGGCAAAAAAGGAGCGCTTGGTACGTCACTAATGCTAGTTGGGGTCGCTATATTCATGGTCGGAGCGGGAGACCAGTACGGAGTGTCTATAGAAACCGCAAAGATAGTTGGAATAGTCATGATGCTGTCGGGACTGATTCTTGGCGTGCTCTCATTCAGAGAGTCAAAACCACAGATAGGCCATCTCAAAGTTGTCGCTATATCCGCTGTCATCATTGTGTTAGCAGTATTGCCGTGGGTTATAAAAAACACGCTAATAGACGACATGGCGCTAAACATATCAAATTATCACGCATCGCGAGCAGATATATACATTATGGATCTCGATATGGCTCAAACTTGCGAGACAGAAACCTTGGGTGACGAATTTTCGGACTACGTGGTGGGGCGTGGGAACTCGGAGCAAACTGCAAGTATTGTAAGCCTCCTTAAGATGCCATGGCAGATGACAATGAACACAGGATTTACAGGGCTGTACATTGACATGACGTTCGTATTCCTTGGGCTTTTGCCTTTGCTGCTTTGGTACTTGATAGAACAAGATGACAAAGCATATCGGCGTGTGTTTTGGGCTGCTGTATTATATTTCGTCATATTGACACTCTTCTTCAATGGCGTTGTATGGTACGGATACGTAGGACTCAGCCTGCTATTGATACTGATTGGGAAAATGACTGAAAGCTACGGGAAAGACACTTGGCAAGGAGACAGGGTCTTGAGCTTGGCACCAAAAATCGCTATAGGAATTACGGCATTCTCGGTTGTCATAATACGCATGGCATCGTTCGGAAGCATCGAAGAGTTAGCGTATTTGGGAAGCATCATAGACGATGACCAATATATAAGTTCGATTAGTCCGGGGATTTTGGAAACAGTAGCAGCGATAGAGGCAGATAATGATCCAAACTTAATCATCTACCGTATTGGAGGAGCAACGTCATATTATTTGGCTGGAGAGAATGCGAAATTTATATACGACGAATCGCTGGATACATTTGCTTGTATGCAGTCCAAGTATGCAGGCGAAGAAATCGCCACTATCTTGAGTGAAGAAGGAGTAGACTACGTTGCCTTCGACTACACATATGCACTGGGAGCTGAATACGGAGATCCAACGGCAGCCAGATACGCAGACTTCTTCGAGTTTGGGAAATCCAATTTGGAGACGGTAGTTGAAGACGGAGATTACATACTGTTTAAAGTCGAGGATCAAGAATGAAAACAATAATAATACTGGGTTCAACTGGATCGATAGGGCGCCAGACTTTGGATGTTATTCGCGCATCAAAAAACAAATTCAAAGTAGTAGGACTCAGCGCAAACACGAACAAATCACTGCTCGAAAAACAAGCGAAAGAGTTTGGAGCAAAGTGGATCACCACGGAAAATCCGGCAGAACTTGCGTCAAAAAAGTGCGACATAGTGGTCAACGCAATTAGTGGACTTGCTGGACTTGAGCCAACGCTGGCAGCGCTAAAAGTGGGGAACAAAATAGCTTTGGCGAACAAAGAATCAATAGTCGCATCAGGAGAGAAGATCATGCGTCTAGCCATGTCCGGACAGATAGTCCCTGTCGACTCGGAACATTCATCAATATATCAATGTCTGGTCGGACGCGACATCAACACCGTAGACAAAATAATTCTGACTTGCTCGGGCGGACCGTTCTTAGGCAAAAAGAAATCGGAGTTAAAAAACGCATCAGCATCGCAGGCTCTTGCCCACCCAACATGGAGCATGGGCAAAAAAATCTCAGTCGATTCCGCAACATTAATGAACAAAGGATTCGAAATCATAGAAGCTCACCACTTATTCGGCATACCTTATAAACAAATCGAAGTATTGATACATCCGCAAAGCATTGTGCATAGCATGGTTGTTTTCAAAGACGGATCGATAATAGCGCATGCATCGATGCCTGACATGAAGATTCCTATAGCTTATGCGTTGGGGGCGAATGTGTCTTTTTCAAAGCTGGATCTGGCCGGTAAGAATCTTAATTTTTTACAGCCGGATCACGAGACTTTTGAAGGGATAAAAATTGCATTAAAATACAAAAACCGTGGCAAGAAATTAGTTGAAGCAAACGACGAAGCTGTACACAAATTCCTAGCAGGCGAGATAGAATTTCTGGATATTTACAAAGAGATCAAGAAGTCTCTGGCAAGATAACAAACTAAATTATGAATATAGGCATCATATTGGCAGCCGGCCAAGGATGGAGACTGGGAGCCGGCACAAAAAAAGCTTTTGTAAAAGTGCTGGGCAAGCCATTGATTTATTTTTCAGTTGCAGCATTCTTAGACTCGGAAGACATAGAGACGATAGTCGTAGTAGTGCCAAAGGGATCAATCAAGGAATTTGATGAATTCGCGGAAGAAATTGAAATGAACAAAAAACTTATAAGGATCACGGGGGCGGACTCAAGATTCGGCTCTTTGAAAAAAGCAATAAACGAACTGGACAAACATTTCAGTAAGAGACAGCTATCCAATGCAAAAATAATTATTCACAATGCGGCTAATCCGCTTGTAACTCTCGGCGAAATAAAAAGAGTTACGGAGACGCTTGAGAAATACGATGCAGCTGGAGTTGGAGTGCCATTACAAGATACGATAAGAAGGGTCTCTAGGACAAAAACAGAGACGCTTGAGCGCGAAAACATATGGCGAATGCAAACGCCGCAAGGACTCAAGTACAAAATATTAATGGAAGGGATTAAGGCTGCAAAAGGCAGCCCGACAGACGACATTCAGCTGGCGGAAATCATAGGCATCAAACCAAAACTTATTCCTGGCGTAGCCCAGAATTTCAAAGTGACTACTCAGACTGATTTGGACCTACTGGAGGACGTACTCCTTTCAAGACGCGAATACAGCGCGGGACTTGGCGAAGACAGTCATCCTTTTGGCGAAGAAGGGAAGCTCATTTTGGGTGGGTTAACGATAGCCAAACATCATAAGATGCAGGCGGATTCGGACGGAGATGTCATGATACACTCATTAATTACGGCAATATTGCAGGGGCTTGGGCTGGGATCGCTTGGTCCTTTTGCGGAACCAATGCTGCAAGAAGGAATAACGGATAGCCGAGAGTATTTGGCAAGAATATTAGACATGCTTGATGATGAAAACTGGGAGATCGACGGAATAGAATTTGTATTCGAATGTCTGGAACCCAAGATAGACCCAATAGCAAGCAAGCTAAAAAAATCCATAGCGAAATTATGTGGAATCGAAGAAGAAAAAGTCAGTATTGCGGCACACACGGGAGACGGACTAACGGCATTTGCTAGAGGCGAAGGTATCAGATGCCAATGCTTGGTAACACTAGCAAGAATATGGTTAGACTAAAGTCGTATGCAAAAGTAAATTTAGCCCTCGACATTCTCGGCAAAGACGAAAAAAGCGGATACCATTTCGTGGACACGGTAATATGCGAAGTGATGGACCTCTATGATGAAATAGAAATAACGCCGTCTGGCAAACTTACAGTCGAAACGGACATCGAGAGCCTGAACAACGAAGATAATCTGGCATACAAAGCTGCTAAGCTCATAGGCGCAAAAGCGCATATCAAAATCAAGAAAAACATACCACTCCGTTCTGGTCTTGGCGGAGGTTCAAGCAACGCAGCCTCTGTATTGAAAGCGCTTGGAGTCGGCAAATCAGAGGAGGAACTACTCAAGCTCGCATCAAAGCTCGGGATGGACGTGCCAATTTTCATACTTGGAGGTGTTTGTCACGCAACTCATTACGGAGAGTCGGTAGAGAGGATAAAAACAGATTTGGAGCTCAGCATAAAAATAACGCTGCAAAGCAGGCCACAAACAACGCGTGATGCTTATGCAAAAGTTGACCTCTCGAAAGTTGGAAAAGACCGTCCCAAAACGGCTGCACTAATAAAAGCGCTCAAAGAAAATAATTTGGAAGGCGTAATCAAAAACTTGCACAACGACTTCGAAACAACCTCCGCATGCTTGCATCATCTCTCTGGATCAGGGCCATCATATTTTGAACTTACACAAGGCTAGTCCTTCCATTCATGGCTCTGCTGATAGTGGTTTGATCAGCGTATTCCAAATCTCCTCCGCTTGGTAATCCACGTGCTATACGAGTGATTTTGATATCGAAAGCAGCAAGAAGGCGAGCGATATAAAGCCCTGTAGCCTCTCCTTCAAGGCTTGGATTTGTAGCTACAATAATTTCGCTGATAGATCCTTCGGAAGCGCGATCAAAGAGCTCTTTCATCTTTAGCTCATCGGGTCCAATGCCATCAAGAGGGGTAATAGCACCATGCAAGACATGATATAGCCCTTTGTATTCCCCTGTTTTTTCGATCGCAATTAGATCCATAGGGTCTTCGACAACGCAAACCAAGCTGCGATCACGGGAATCGTCTTGGCAAATTTCGCATAAGTCGGTAGTGGCAAGAGTGAAGCACTCTTTGCAAAAGACGATGCCGTCTTTAACCTGCAAAAGTGCATCAGAAAGACCTCTCGCAGTGAAATCAGGACTCTTCAGAATATGGAAAGCAAGCCTCTGAGCCGTCTTAGGCCCAATGCCGGGAAGTCGGTTGAATTCGTTTATGAGTTCGTCAATATTTTTCGGGAGGTATTTAGCCATTTACTAATCTTAAGAATTCGTTACGGGTATCTGTATTCCTTTTAAATAGTCCTTTGAGTGCGGAAGTTGTTACATTGCTGCTCTGTTTTTCTACACCACGAGCCATCATACAAAGATGCTTCGCCTCAATAATAACAGCAACGCCTCGAGGATGTAATACGTCGTCAAGCGCATCTGCAATTTGCTGAGTAAGCCTCTCCTGATTCTGAAGTCGGCGCGAAAAAACCTCAACCAATCTGGGGAACTTAGATAGGCCAACTATCTTGCCATTGGGGATATAGGCGATATGAACTTTCCCAAAAAAAGGCATCATGTGATGTTCGCAAGTACTAAAAAACTCAATATCCTTAACCAAAATCATCTCATCGTAATTTTCTCCGTCAAACGTCTTTATGATATCTTTCGGATTTTCGTTGTAGCCTCCAAAAAGCTTTCCTACCATCTTCTCGACACGCTTTGGCGTGTCAAGTAGGCCCTCTCTGTCGGGATCTTCGCCTATCGATTTAAAAAACTCTCTAAGATTCTGCATCACACATTTTTAAAAAATATTTATGCACGGTTGTATCAAGGGTCAATTCGGGATGGAAGGTCGATACGAGAATATTCCCTTGGCGACACATTATAATGTCAGATTGGTATTTAGCCAAAATTTCTACATCGCTACCGACATGCAAAATCCGCGGAGCACGAATAAAAACGGCATGTATAGTTTTGCCAAGCACCTCGATCTCAGATTCAAAACTATCAAGTTGCCTTCCGTATGCATTTCTCTCGATATCTATATCTATCAGTCCAAGGTTGTCAGCTTTTAGATCACCTGATACGGTTTTTGCTAACAAGATGGCTCCAGCACAAGTGCCGTAAACAGGCATTCCGGTGCGCACACGTTTTATTATAGCTTTGCCGAGTCCTTCGAGCTTAAGGAGCTTCCCAATAGTGGTACTCTCGCCACCTGGCATAGCAAGGAGGTCTACCTTGTCAAGATCAGCAGTTGTTCTAACTTCGATAACATCTCCTGCGCCGGCTCTTTTGAGGGCTCGTACATGTTCAATGACTGAACCTTGGATTGCTAGGACTCCTGCTTTCATATGTTTATACGTAATAATGTAAGTTTTTTTGTTTTCGCGAGCGGCTCTGCAGTCCCGCCTTGGCGGGACGAAGCCCTAGCGAGTGACAAACAAAAAAAACTCCTACCATCCGCGCTCAGCAAACCTATCATCAAGCTTTGTTATTTCAAGGCTATGCATAGCTTCGCCAAGGCCTTCGGATGCTTTTGCGATTTTAGCTGGATCATTAAAATACATCACCGCTTCGACGATAGCCTTTGCCCTTCTCTTGGGATCGGAAGATTTAAAGATGCCACTGCCTACGAAAACGCCATCACATCCAAGTTGCATCATCATAGCGGCATCAGCAGGAGTGGCAATGCCTCCAGCAGCAAAATTAACAACAGGAAATTCGCCATCTTTGGCAACTTTGGTGACAAGCTCCAAAGAAACCCTCATCGAAGCAGCAGCCTTCTTCCTTTCTGCTGCATTCATTTTTATAAGAGCTTCAAGCTCACGCATTATTTTCTTCCAATGCCTTACGGCTTCGACCACATTTCCAGTCCCAGCCTCCCCTTTGGTGCGTATCATTGCAGCGCCTTCATCGATTCTACGCAGCGCTTCCCCAAGTCCGGTAGCGCCACATACAAAAGGTACTTTGAATTTGGATTTGTCGACATGAGCCTCTTCGTCCGCTGGAGTCAGAACCTCGCTTTCGTCGATATAGTCGATGCCAAGAGCTTCAAGTATTTGAGCCTCGACAAAATGTCCAATACGAACCTTCGCCATCACAGGGATGGAAACAGCTTTCATAATGCCTTTTATCATTATAGGGTCGCTCATACGAGCAACGCCTCCATCTCTACGAATGTCGGAAGGTACGCGTTCAAGAGCCATAACAGCAACAGCGCCAGCATCTTCGGCAATCTTAGCTTGTTCGGGATCAACGACGTCCATGATGACGCCACCTTTGAGCATTTGCGCCAACCCCTTCTTTAGATTGGTCGTGTTTTTAGCTATTTTTTTAGGCATAATTGAATTGATTTTAAGAAAAACGCAGGGCGATTCTACCTTGAGCAAGGCAAAAAAACAACGCAGAAGTCATCCATTCACTAATCCCTAACCGCTAAATCCTAAGTCCTAACTTAATACCGGTATAAGCATCTTAAGCTTATTTTCGGCTTCGACAATAATTGACCTTTTTATTTTGAGCATGCGGAGAATTTTATCAGGACTGCATGGGGCAAAATGCTTAATACCATTTCGGGTCTCCATTCTAAAAATCCCTCTATTACAAAGACATGCAAGATGATTGTATGCGTCAACTCTTTTGACATCGGCTTTGCGTGCAATAATACTGGCAGGCTGAGGGCCAAGCTTAAGCGCGGCCATATAGAGCTGCTCATCTTTTGATGTAAGGTCCAAGATTTGGAAAATCTCACCTAACATAGCTTCTTAGAGTAATCAAATGGTAGAGGGCGATTCTAGACGCTAATAATGAATTTGTCAAGTCTCGTTGTCATGAAACACGCAGGAAAAAGATGCCAATCAGTGCATAGACAAACCTGTAAACCGCCTGTAATAAGCCATTTACAGCAGGACTGTGTCAAAAGGCTTGCACAGCGCAAAAGCCCTATACGTACTCATCCCATCCTTTGATCTTGAGGTCAGAGATGTCGTATTTGGCTATTGTCTTAACCATCAGCCTGGCGACTTGTAGATTCGTAATCAGCGGTATGTTGAGATCGATAGTGCGTCTGCGAATCTGATATCCGGAGGTCATCTCCTCGTGACTGTAATTACGCGGAATATTTATGACAAGGTCGATACTTCTTTCCTTCAGGTAGTCATCAAGGTCGGGTGACCCCTCTCCTATTTTATTGAGTTTGTGAGCCATAACGCCACGTTCTTTTAGGAAATCCGCAGTGCCGGCTGTAGCAAAAAGTGAGTAGCCCATGGCGCGTAGCTTTTGCGCTGAGTCGACAAACTCAGCCTTGTCTTCGATACGGCCTATGCTAAGTAAAATATTTTTCTTTGGTATCTCAAATCCAACAGAGATCATAGCCTTAAGAAAGGCTTCTTCAATGTCATCGCCAAAACAAGCAACTTCTCCGGTAGAAGCCATTTCAACCCCAAGTACGGGGTCAGCCCCTTTGAGTCGTGAGAAGCTAAACTGCGGAACTTTGACTCCGACATGATCTATATCAAGCGTCCTATAATATTTCTTCTTCATCTCTCGAGGGCTTGCGCCAAGCATAGCCTTTGTAGCGAGCTCAATGAAATTATAGCCAGTCACTTTCGAACTAAAAGGGAAGCTCCTACTGGCACGCAAATTACACTCTATAACTTTGATCTCGTTATTTCTCGCTAAGAATTGGATGTTGAAAGGGCCTGTAATGTTCAGTGCTTTAGCAATCTGTTTGGTGATGTGCCTGATTCGCTTAATTGTTTCAAGATAAAGTTTTTGTGGAGGCAGTACGATAGTGGCATCGCCGCTATGAACTCCGGCATGCTCAACATGTTCGGCCATTGCCCAGATTACAACTTCGCCCTTTGCAGCGACAGCATCGATCTCGATCTCTTTCGCGCCTGTTTCAAACTTGCTGATAACGACAGGAGCGTCGGTAGAAATTTTTACAGCTCGCAACAAATAAGCTTTGAGTTCGGCCTCATTTTGCGCGACATTCATTGCGGCGCCGGATAGAACGTAAGAAGGCCTAACAAGAACAGGATATCCTACGTCAGTCGCAAATCTATAAGCGTCTTCTGGGCGGGAAAAATCTTTCCACCTAGGCTGATCAATATCAAGCTTATCGAGCATCGCGGAAAATTTATGACGGTTCTCGGCGCGATCAATATCCTTAGGACTGGTTCCAAGGATTTTGACATTCTCCTTATCAAGCTTCACGGCAAGATTGTTAGGGATTTGCCCACCGGTAGAAATGATGACACCGTGAGGTTTTTCAAAATCACAAATATCCAGTACTCTTTCAAGCGAAAGCTCGTCAAAATAAAGCTTGTCGCAAATATCATAGTCTGTAGACACAGTTTCTGGATTATAATTAATCATGATCGTCTCAATCTTTTCTTTCGCCAAGTATTGCGTCGCGGTTACGCAACACCAATCAAATTCGACAGAAGAACCTATACAGTAAGGACCACTGCCAAGGACAATAACTTTTTTGCGACCGGTTCTGGAGACATCGCTTCTGTCACCATGATATGTAAGGTATAGATAGTTCGTACTGGCAGGCCATTCCGCCGCCATGGTATCGATTTGCTTTACTACGGGGGTGATGCCGAATTTCTTTCGGAGGCTTCGAACAGCGAGTTCACTTTTGTCAGTGCATATACCAATTTGACGATCGGAGAACCCTTGTTTCTTTGCACTAAGAACAAGCTCTTTGGATAGGCGTTCTGCCTTGAGCTTTGTCTCGGTATCGACAACATTCTTGATTTTGGACAAAAACCATTTATCAATTCCGCTTAATTTGTTGATTTTATCAATGCTCCATCCTTGGTGGATAGCTTCTACTATGGCCAAAATCCGTTTTGGAGTTGGCACAGATATCTCTTGCTGTAATTTCTCCGCAGAAATCCCAAGCCTCTCGTTTCCGGTCAGCCCATAGAATCCGACTTGGAGCATTCGAAGTCCTTTCTGTATCACCTCCTCAAAACTCCTGCCAAGCGCCATGATCTCTCCCACAGACTTCATTTCACTTGTGATTTCTTGCGAAACCTTCCTGAATTTATCAAGGTCCCAACGAGGTATTTTAAGAGCCAGATAATCGAGTGCAGGTTCGAAACACGCAGTTGTATTTTTAGTAACGGCATTTTTGATTTCAGGCAGGCTATATCCCAGAGCTAGCTTAGCCGCAACGTGAGCAAGCGGATAACCGGTAGCCTTGGAAGCCAGAGCGGAAGATCTCGACAGCCGAGCATTAACTTCGATAACGCGATAATCTTCTGACTCAGGATCAAGCGCGTACTGGATATTGCACTCACCAACGATACCAAGATGCCTAATCGTCTTAATCGCAATTTCTCTCAGCTTGTGGTACTCGCTATTTGTCAAAGTTTGAGATGGCGCAACCACAATGCTCTCTCCGGTATGAATCCCCAAGGGATCAAAATTCTCCATATTGCAAACAGTAATGCAGTTGTCGTATGAGTCGCGAACAACTTCGTACTCAACCTCTTTCCACCCTTTCAAGTTCTCTTCTACCAAAACCTGCGGGCTGTAAGCAAAGGCGTTCTCGAGGAGAACTTTGAGTTCATCCTCGTTATTAGCAAAACCACTGCCCTTACCACCCAAAGCAAAAGCGGCACGTACAATAACCGGATAGCCGATGACCTTGGCGGCATTCAGACCACGTTCGACAGACTCACAAGCCTTGCTGCGCGGAACCTTGATGTCGATTTCAGCAAGAGCCTTGTTAAAAAGCTCGCGGTCCTCGGTAGTTTCAATAGTAGATACCGGAGTCCCAAGGACTTTGACATTATATTTTGCAAGTACTCCTGACTTATGTAGCGCCACACCGCAATTAAGAGCGGTCTGACCTCCAAAGCTGAGGAGGAGTCCATCGGGCTTTTCTCTGGCAATAACTTTTTCTACGAAATAAGGATTCACAGGCAGAAAATAGATCTTATCAGCAAGACCCTGACTGGTTTGATTTGTGGCAATATTCGGATTTACCAATACGGTTTTTATACGTTCCTCGGACAGGGCTTTTATAGCTTGCGAGCCGGAGTAGTCAAACTCACCAGCTTCGCCGATTTTCAGGGCTCCACTGCCCAAGATAAGAACTTTTTTTGGTTTGATTTTATTCATGGCTGTAAATGTTTTGTAAAAAAAAACGCCCCTGCCAGTGAGCGTTGAAAGATCACCTTGAATGGAGCGAACCGCTGACTATGTATTGTAGTAAAAGCATATTCTTGTCTCGGAATATACAGTAAGAAACGACTTGTCGCAAACAAAACTTCCCTCTTCCATCCCTGATTCTGTAGCGTGAACAGGCCCTAGGAAGTTCAAAGAGTCAAAAGTCATCTGCTCCTGTAAGATAGCGCCTCGGCAACGTCTTGCGGCTCTATTTCGTTATGTCCTTCAAGATCAGCAATACTTTGCGCCACCTTGATAGTATTAAAATACCCTCGTCCGGACACGAATTTTGCATTCAAGGCCTTCTTCATCAGGTCATCTCCACGCATGCTCATTTTGCATAAATGACCGACATCCGAGATCGTCAGCTCTCCATTGTAATTGGCGGAGCAGTTTGCAAGCCGTCTATGTTGTCTCTCCAAGGCATCATCGCTATTCGCGCATGAATCAAGCACATCATCCGCGCAAATATCGTCTTCATCAAGCGCAGGTACTTCTAAGACCATGTCTACCCTGTCCCAGAAAGCAGCAGGGAATTTCGAAGAAAATTTTCTCAAAGAAAACTCACCACAACTACACTCCACTTGAGATACAGACGATCTTTTTCCGCACAAGCATGGATTCATCGTTGCGATCATCATAAAATCCGCAGGCATACGAACCTTTTTCCTTCCAGCGCAAACAAGTACACTCTTCTCCTCCATAGGCTTAATCAAAGCTTCAATATGTGCACGCGAAAAATTATGCAAATCATCAAGCATCAGAATCCCTTTGTGAGCTAGACTCATTTCGCCGGCTTTAAGTTTGGCTCCACCACCTGTTAGAGTTGATACGGAAACAGTATGACTAACCTCTCGAAAAGGTCTAAAAACCTTAAGTCCGCAAGGGTGATTGTCAAAAGCGGATTGGATGCGAACAACTTCACAAATTTCATCAGAATTCAGTGGCGGCATGAGCCCGGCAGCACTTCTTGCGAGCAGACTTTTACCCATGCCCGGCGGTCCGACAAGCACAATGTGGTGGCGAAATAGCGAGGCAATTTTGAGGGCACGTTGGACGACAGCGTGGCCTTTTATAGGGATGCCGGGTTTGCGCACGCCGGATTTCACCATTAGATTGCGTGATTCGCTCAAAGCAACATCTCCTTTGATATAAGAGACAAGTTCTTTGAGATTTCGCGGAGCAAAGACCTGAATACCGGAGACCAAATTAGCCTCGGGAGCACGATCATCTCCAACAAAAATCCTTTTGAATCCAGCTTCACGCGCCGCCATAACCATAGAGAGAGTGCCGGGAACGCCTCTTATAGTCCCATCAAGACCAAGTTCGCCAACAAACACACTGGACTCTAGAATCTCACGCGATACTAACTGTTTGGACGCCACCAAAAGTCCAATTGCAACAGGCAGATCAAACTGAGTCCCCCTCTTGCGTATATTAGACGGCGCCAAGTTCACAACTTTGCGAAATCTGGGAAAATCAAACCCACTGCTCTGTATTGCGACTTTGATACGGTCACGGGCTTCGTAAATGGTGGTATCCGCAAGTCCGACAAAAACAAAATAAGGCAGTCCACGTGCCAGCTCGGTTTCAACACGCACAATAGAGGCATCGGAACCGCTAAGTACTGCAGAAAAAGTCACAGTAGGCATAAAACATTTTTAAGATGTAATACGCCAGTATTAACACACCAACATTAAATTTTTATGAAAAAACCACTCGAAGCTCCTACTCTTCCCTTAGTTCGAAAATAGATTCACCACTTTTTACATAAACGGACTCCCCACTACTAACGATCAACGATTCGGCAACATCAATATCAAGACCGTCAACGATAACGTACACGCTATTTCCATCATAACTTCCAACGACAGTGCCGGCTACGGCAGTCTCGTCGCCAAGCTCGGAAGCGTCGGCCAAGAAGTACAGATGGCCATCCGCGTAAGTGGTTTGAGGAAGACCCCAATTAAAAGGCAGTTTTCCAAGCTCACCATCGGAAAACCAGTACAAAGACCCGGCATCGACTATGTATGAATCCCCTGCGAACATAACCTCGCTGAGTCCTTCAAGAGTAAACAGATAGCTTCTTGTGTCTTCAAGGAAATTTACGAAATAAGCATCAAAGCTAGTCAGATCATAAACGACAGCTCCAGTCAAATCCGGCTTAACAAAGATCATAGCGTCAAGCATGCCCTTGGTGAAAGTACCTCGCCTAATCTCTCCTTCCCAGAGAGTAACGTATTCCGTAGTAGGGTCGGTTTCCAAATAAAACAAATCGGAGAGATCGCAGTCATAAGTGTCTCCGTAGCAAAACTCAAATATGGACTCGTCTACATCGGCTTTGGAGAGGTCGCCGGCGGAGAGACTCGGTATAACGACTAATTCAACAGTGGTTTCATAGACGCCATCCTTCTCAACAGAAAAACTGTCCTGCACCACATAATACCCTTCTTTGTCTGCATAAAATGCGTACTCTCCAATGTCGAGAGAGTAAGTGCATGTCGAGGAATCACATTCGTAAGAAACAACATCGGAATCGGAAACAAATTGAGCCTGATAAGGAAAAACATCGGATATCAAAACAACACTTCCGGAAGCTCCCTTCAAGAAGAGCGAGAAGACAAAAACTCCAAGGACGAGCACCAAAACAACCATTAATATAAGTTTTTTACGCATTTTTATTTTTGTTAAGGCTCCTTTATTATTACAGGTCGATTATAACACATTTTGTAAGTGCGTAATCTCCCTCCCCAAAACAAGAACGGCGTCAATACGCCACGGTTTCGTGATGTCCAAATAAATCTCGGCAATACGAGCAATTTTGGAGATTTTACGCCAATCTATCGAGTCCTCAGGCGTGCCGCATGCATCGGAAGATCGCCTCTTTACCTCTACGAAGACGACCTCGTCACCATCCATACAAATCAGGTCGACCTCGCCAAAATTTTTATAACGAAAATTTCGCTCAAGAATCTTATAGCCAATTCCGCAGAGATATTCAGCCGCCAGATTTTCGCCAAAATCATCCATATGCTACGCCATATATCATAAAGACCTTAAATTTTTATTAAAAAAATAAATCGCTCAAATTAGGAAGTCCAAAATATTGCATAGCATATGTAAAAGAGTAAAGTACGAAATCCCTACCACTACTAAACAAAAATGCCGCAGGATTTGAAAGTACCTCCGCATAATTTAGAGGCCGAGAAGTCAGTACTCGGCTCCCTATTGCTTGATAAAGATGCGATCATAAAGATCGCAGACATGATCGACGTAGAGGATTTTTATTACGACAACCATCGCACGATTTACAATGGCGTTTTGGAGCTTTTTTCAAAAAGGTCGCCAATAGATATCTTGATGCTCAGTAACTACCTCAGAGAGAATAACGAGCTGGACAAAGTCGGAGGTAACGCATACCTGACAGAGCTGATTAACGAAGTCGTAACGGCATCACACATAGTGCAGTATGCAGTGATCGTCAAACAGAAGTCCACACTCCGCAAACTTATCAAGGCTGGTCAGGAGATAACTACACTTGGATTTAAAGAGAACGAAGAAATCGACGAACTGATCGAAGAGGCTGAGAAGACTATTTTTTCAGTCTCCCGCACATTCCTCAAAGACAAATTCGTACACATCAAGGACATTCTCGCTCAAACTTACGAGAAGATATCAGACCTGCATGACCCGGAAGCGAAGGACAAATACAGAGGAATCCCTACCGGCTTCAAGTCTTTGGACAATATGCTATCCGGACTTCAGCCGTCAGACTTGGTTGTTCTGGCCGCAAGACCATCAATGGGTAAAACAGCCCTTGCTTTGAACGTAGCGCAGAACGTATCAAAGGTGGGAAAATCGGTAGGTATCATCTCTCTGGAAATGTCCAAAGAGCAACTTGTAGAGAGAATGTTCTGCTCTCTCCTTGCAGTAGATTCTTGGAAGATGAGAACAGGACGTTTAACAGAAGAAGATTTCGCAAGAGTAGGATCGATAATGGACGAGCTAAATCAGTCCAAAATATTCATAGACGATTCAGTTGGAGGATCGATCGCGGAACTTAGAGCAAAAGCACGCCGCCTGCAGTCCGAACACGGATTAGATCTTCTCATAGTTGATTACCTGCAACTTATGAGTGCAGGCAAAGGAGGATCTTCCATTACAAACAGAGTTCAAGAGATCTCGGAGATATCCAGATCATTTAAATCGCTTGCTCGCGAACTTCGCATACCAATCATTGCGCTATCTCAGCTATCGCGTGCTGTAGAACAACGCCCAAGCAAGATCCCTCAACTGTCCGATCTGCGTGAGTCTGGAGCAATCGAGCAGGATGCAGATTTGGTACTGATGATGTATCGCGAAGATTATTACGAAGAGGACACAGAGCGCGCAGGAGTTACGGATTTGTATATCCGCAAGCACAGGAATGGTCCTATCGGCAAAATAGAGCTCATGTTCAAAAAGGAACAGATGCGTTTTTACGACGTGGAAAAACAACGTAAGTACGAAGGCGCACCAACCAGCAGTGGCCCGATCCCAGTATCGTTTTAGATGTAGCAGCTATGCCATGTTGGTATTAGATTTTTGCAAAAAACGTACTATACTACTGACTACCGACTACTGACTAAATCCTACTAACCATGTTTTGGGTAGACGAAATCGCAGACGACATAATAGCCAAATATCCCGACCAAGACACATTCGTAATCCGTGATGAGAAGACGCTGTCCGGACGTGTCCACATAGGATCTCTTCGAGGAGTAGTCATACATGGTATCATTGCACAGGCACTTCGCGAACGCGGCAAAAAAGCGGAATACTACTTTGAGTTCAACGACTTCGATCCGATGGACGGACTACCTGTCTACTTGGATCAGGATAAATACAAGCAGTACATGGGGCAGCCACTTTATACGGTTCCATCGCCGGATCCTGATTTCAAGAACTATCCCGAATACTTTGGTGAGGAGTTCTTGAGCGTAATAAAGGCCGTAGGCTTCGACCCAAAAATTATAAGAGCAAAAGATCTATACCAAAACGGGACCTATAATAAATGGATAGAAAAAGTCCTGACCCATCCAAACGAAATCCGCCAAATTTACAAAGAAGTTAGCGGCAGCGAAAAACCCGACGACTGGTACCCGTTGCAGGTAATATGTGAAAAATGCGGCAAAGTCGGCACGACAAAAGTCACAGGCATCAAAGGCGACAAAGTAACATACAAATGCATGCCTGACATGGTGTCATGGGCGCAAGGATGCGGACACGAAGGCGAGATAAATCCATACGATGGACGCAGCAAACTGCCTTGGAAAGTAGAGTGGGCGGTCAAATGGTCCGGATTGCCGGTTACGATTGAGGGATCGGGCAAAGACCACAACGCAGCAGGAGGATCTCACGACATTTCCGTCAGGATTTGCAAAGAGATACTGGAGATGCCGGTTCCATACAACATACCTTACGAATTTTTCTTAACAGGTGGCGCGAAAATGAGCTCATCAAAAGGTGAAGGAGCGACAGCAAAAGCTATCGGGGAATTATTGCCACCTGAGATCCTAAGATTTTTGATGATTCAGAAGCACCCAAAACGTCCGATCGAGTTCAACCCGGAGGGATCAACAGTCCCGGTTCTATTCGATCAGCACGACAAAGCATCGGAGCAGTATTTCGCCTCGGAGCCGGAAATCCCGGACCATGGAAGACTTTTTCACTACTCTCAAATCAGCGACGCCAAACCGGTCAAGCATTATTTGCCACGATTCACGAGAGTTATTTTCTTCCTGCAAATGCCGCACATGGACGCGGAGAAGGAAATAGCAGAGATAAAAGGTAGCAAGCTAACAGTGGAAGACAAAGAAGAAGTGGCAATGCGAATAAAGTACGGCAAAAAGTGGCTAGACTCATACGCACCGGAAGACTTCGTATTTGAGGTGCAAGAAGTAGCGCCGTCAGTTGATTTGTCTCAAGACCAGAAACAATTCTTACTCCATATAGCGGAAGCGATGAAAGGCGCGGATCTAAAAGGCGAAGACCTCCACGCAGAAATCCACAAGATCAGAAAAGCATCACCGTTGCAGCCTCGTGACGCGTTCCAAGCGATATACTTAGCACTTCTGGGAAAAGACTCCGGTCCTCAGGCCGGTTGGTTCTTGGAAGCTCTTAAAAAAGAGTTCGTAATAAAAAGGTTCACAGAATTGTCAGCCTAAGGAGTAGTCTCAGGAGCAGCTGCATTCAGGTCGTCAATAGAAGTAGATGTGGGCACGACACCACCTTGCCATTTGCCGTCTTTGTAAAATCTGAATCCGCTTTCATTGCCGGAGAGCCATGCGCTCTTAATTGGCTCAGAAATCTGCGATGGATCTGCGAAAACAACAACGTTTACAGCCTCGTTACCAGAGGCAAGTGCGAACTGTCTAGCCGTTTCACGCCCATCTTCGCCAAAAGCAACTAGAGACACTCCATCATAGCCTTTGACCAAGGTATCAAAATTAGTAGTGGTGACTTCTCGTACTTGCCCCGCTGTAAACGGTTCCGGTTCAAGCGCATGCAAAGGTGCGGCAAGTGCGTCAATAAGCGTGTTGAATTGACTGTTATACGACATGATAACAAGGTCGTAAGGACTTTCCTCTGTAGTCGTAACCAGTAAGCCTTGCACCGACTCGGTGCCAGCGTATTTGAGGCGAATAAATATCAAATTACCATAGTGTATGTCGTCAGCATCAACCATTTTATCGACACGAAACATTTCAGCGGTAGAGCCAGGCAAAATAGACTCTGCAGTCTCAGTAAGGGCGTCATCCTTAATCTCGTTTTTTAAAAATCTCTTCCACTGCCTATCGAAAGCAACTTGCCTCTGTCTAGTCTCGCGCTTCTCTCGTTTTTGCTCGCGAGCAGTAGGCTCCGCTGGTTCATCATCAGCCACTACTGGCCCATTCTGTGGACTGCCAACTGTGCCTTGAATTGGAGCGGCAGGAGGCTGAGCATCTGGTCCCGTCTGTGGTCCGCTGTCTGTATCTGCGCCTTGTGGTCCGTTGTCTGCAACGGTAGCAGTAGGATCATCGGTTGTGGCAACAGTAGCAAGTTCGGCATCATCAACATCATCAGGTTGAGCAGCAGGTTCATCAACAGTGTGAGTCCCAGTCAGATCAGAAGTATCGTCATCAGCCACGTCATCAGCATCCACCGACCCAGTCTGTGGTCCGATGTCTGCGCCTTGTGGACTGCCAACTGTGCCTTGCTCTCTACCAAGCAAACCTTCGTAATTATTCCCAAGCCACTCGGCAAAAGCTATATTTTGAGCCGCCGTACCCTTATAACCCGTATCAACATTAGATATAGAGGTGGTGAGTTTAGAATTAATAAAAGCTAAACAGCCAGGATGGGTCTTTAGAAACGCCTTGCGTCCTGCAAAAGTAGGATCCAAGCCCAAGGATCTCATTATAGCAACAACGCTACCTGTATCTTTGGCAATTTCGATTGCGGAAGTAGTAGTCAGGATTTCCTCATTAAGGCGTGCATGCTCTAAAGCCGCTTTAGCAGTTGCCTTATCAGGAGTAAATAAATCCACTTTTGTTTCTGTGGCCGCGCCATCAAGCTGGAATCCGAATTCGAAGCTGCCGCTATTCGCATAAATATTGAACTTATCACCAGTGTGCATTTTTGGCGTGCTGATACCATGCCTCCTTACTCGCAAGTCGACATTGATAATTATTTTCTGTTGAGCGGCATTAAGCTCTGCGAATTTCTTGCCATAAAATCCTTCAGCCATAGCAGCCGTAAAAGACGGGCTGTTTGAACTAACAGCAAAAGCTTTGTTTCCCAGAGTAGTAAGCGCAGCCTTTAGCTCATCATCTGTCATTTTCCAAGCAGGTTTCTCTGCCAAATGCTCTTGTACTTCTACCTGCGATTTAGGCTCTTCGTAAGGCATTTTATTTTTATTTAAAAATTTATCTATGAATTATAGCATAAAACACTCACTCTATCAACCCTCGTAACCTTACAAATTGCCTGAAAAAACGCTAAAACTAAGGAGTCACAAACGAAGATACTATGCCAAAGAAGCATAAAATCAGCAGCAAACTAAAAATCGCAATATACTCTGTCGTAGCGGTATTGGCGACGCTAATGCTGGTAGCAATTTATGCGCTCGGTCCACTTAAGACATTTCTTCCAAACATATGCAATTTGACAGGTACGATTTTCGGAAGCAGGACGTACTTGATACTTTTCCAAAACAATTACGAGATTAGGCCTACGGGAGGGTTCATATCGGCTTACGGAGTACTCACTATAAATCACGGGATTCCGGGGATTCAGTTCTACGACGTGTACGGAGAGGTAGATGAGCACGAATACATAGATCCACCACACTATCCAATGCAGGAGCTACTGGGTGGCCCGACATACGGAGGCTACACATTTCGTGATACCAACTATTACGTGGATTTCCGTGATTCGGCGCAAGAGATGTTAGACTTCTATCACATTACTCAGCCTGAGTCTGAGATAGACGGCATAGTTGCAATAGACTTCACTATGCTCGAAAGCTTGGTTGGACTATACGGTCCGGTTAAGGCAGGCGATTTCGAGCTCACGGAGAACAATTTATTCGAAACGCTTTCAGCTGAAGTATCAGATATAAACAGGCACGACGCGGAAGAAATTTATGGTCGCAAAGACATCATGAAAGATGTCGCAAAAGACATCATAAAAAACGCAATCCTGAGCCCTTTCAAGTACAGAGGTTTCTCAGCCCTAATCGCAAAAAATCTCGATGAAAAGCACGTAATTCTTTGGTTCGCAGACGAAGGGTTGGAATCAAAGGCGATAAGGCTCGGATGGTCAGGCACGATGCCGGAAGATTACGAAGACTTACTTGCAGTAAGCGAAGCTAATCTGGGCGGGATGAAAAACGACAGATATATGGCTCGCAACATCAAGTACGAAGTTGATATTCAGGAAGATCAAATTGTTTGCAATCTAGAAGTCACGATGGATCATTTCGGCGGAGAAAACATTCCGCTAAGCGGTGACTACAAAGGATATCTCCGTGCATATATACCGTCAGAGGCAACTCAAATCACGGACAAAACCGAAGAGTCAAAAGGCAACTATAAATCTTTAGGCGAGATAATATATTTGTCCAAGACTGAAGAAAAAACCGTTGAATTCGAGTACACATTACCGATAAGCATTATTGAAGACGGCACATATTCACTGGATCTGGTGAAGCAACCAGGGACGGAGGCGGACAATTACGAAATAATTATTCATACTCCTCAAGGTTCGACGCTCGAAAGTGAGAGTTTTACGACTCATGAAGAACACGCATATTTATCAACAGGCCTGAGCACAGACCAACGCTTCGAACTAACTATAATTCCCGATGAAACGGAGCCGCGAATTCACTCGCATGAAATCGTAGAACTTAACAAAATTTGGATAGGGTTCAACGAGCCTCTGGATTGCGATACAGCCTCAGATCCTTTTGCTTACGCAATAACGGACACAAACACGGCAGCATCAGAGACAGACACTGTCTACATAGACACTATAACCTGTTCTGGCAGGGATGTTTGGCTAGACACAATAGGCATGACTAGCCAAAACGAAGAGTTCTACGAGATAATTTTGCGCAATATCCGCGACAAAGCAGGTAACTATATCGACCCGAATCCACGCACGATCACAGTCGTGCAACGTGGCCTATAAAAGTAGAATCAAACCCTCATAAATCCACTATGGATAAAATAGCAATTTTAGATTTCGGAAGTCAGTTCGCTCACTTACTCGCAAATCGCATTAGGCGTCTCGGCGTTTATTCGGAAATAATCGATGCGGACACAAAAGCGGTAGATTTAAAAGACTACAAAGGCATAATCATTTCGGGAAGTCCGGCGTCGGTCAACGCTCCTGATTCGCCGAAAGCAGATCCGAAAATCTACGAACTTGGCATTCCGATTTTGGGAGTTTGTTACGGTCATCAATTAACGATGAAAACTCTTGGCGGCGAAGTCCGAAAAGGCAGTGTCGGAGAGTACGGCCTGACAAAATTCACAGTACAAAAAAACACAGGAGTTTTAAGCAAATTAGAACAAAAAACTTACCAAGTTTACGCCAGCCATTTCGATTCGGTAGGTAAGTTGCCAGAAGGGTTCGAAGCGCTAGGCTCAACGCCGGATGATCAGTTTTCAGCAACCGCCAACGAAGAGCGAAGAATCTACACGCTGCAGTTCCATCCTGAGGTTACCCATACTGAATGCGGCATGCAAATACTGGAATCATTTGTGGAAATCACAGGAGCAAATCGCGACTGGAGCATAGACAAATTCATAGAGCTCGAGCTGGATTCGATCACAAAAAAAGTCGGAGACAAAAAAGTCTTCATGCTCGTATCTGGAGGAGTCGATTCGTCTGTAGCGTACGTTCTCCTCGCAAAAGCCCTCGGACCTGAGAGGATCTACGCGATGTATGTCGACACGGGCTTCATGCGCAAAAACGAAAGCGAAGAGATCAAAAAATTCCTCAAGACGGCGGGAGTTACAGATTTGCACGTTGAGTACGCGGCGGAAGAGTACTTTATGGCGCTCAAAAACGTTTACGAACCGGAACAAAAACGCAAAATCATCGGCGACAAATTCCTGGAAATTCAACGCAGAGTTGCGCAAGAACTTAATCTGAATCCGGATGAGTGGCTCTTGGGGCAAGGCACGATTTATCCTGATACAATCGAGTCGGGTGGCACAAAGAACGCAGACAAGATCAAGACACATCACAACCGTGTACCGGAAATAGAAGAGATGATCCGCCAAGGCAAAATAATCGAACCGATAAAAGAGCTCTACAAAGACGAAGTTCGCATGGTAGGACGCAAACTGGGTCTGCCTGACGAGATGGTCGACAGACATCCATTCCCCGGCCCGGGATTAGCGGTAAGGTGCTTATGTGCGGAGGTGGCGGAGTCATGTAGCGCAGAGGTAGAAGCAGAAGGCTACAAGACGAATGTCTTGCCAATTCAATCTGTCGGAGTCCAAGGAGACGAAAGGACTTACAGACATCCTGCTATATTGGAAGGAGATCATGACTGGGAAAAACTCAGAAAGTTGTCTCCTCAAATCACAAACAAATATTCGGAAATTAACAGGGTTATGTTTGCAGCAAGCGGCCCAATTACGTCAATCTCGGTAACACCTTCCTATCTGACCGAAGAACGTATCGCAACGCTTCAGGAAGCAGATCAACTCGTCATGGATTTTATCCGAGAAACCGACAAGGAAGGTCTCGTATGGCAGTGTCCAACAGTTCTGTTGCCAATCAGCATCAACGCAGAAGGCAAGGAGTCGATAGTCATAAGGCCGGTCAGCTCAACAGAGGCAATGACAGCCAATTTCACAGAGCTTCCGTGGGATGGCGTACAGCGCCTCGCAGAAAAGCTCATGCAGCTGCCAAATATCTCAGCCGTCTTCTACGACATCACGAATAAGCCACCTGGAACGATTGAGTGGGAATAAAAACCACCAACTACCCCCTAAGTCCTAAATCCTAAGTCCTACTTACCATCCCCCCCCTCAACATTCACCATCTCAATCTTTGGGATAGGATGTCCAAGGAATTTTTCGCCCATTTTCTTGAACTTAATAGGATCGTCGGTAGTCATGTAAGTGCGTTTGCCATTACGCGACAAAGACTTGTCTATATCGGGATGCCTCTTGAGGTAGTCCTTTAGGCTTTTTGCCAAGACCGAGCCATCTCCGACAATATGCACTTTGCTTCCCATATATTTCTTAAAATCACGCATCATGAGAGGATAGTGAGTACATCCGAGGATCAAGGTGTCGATGTGCCGACTTTTCATCGGGCGTAAATACTTTTTGAGGACCATTTTGGCCTCGGGCTTGTCATGCCAGCCTTCCTCAATGAAAGGAACAAGGAGAGGGCATGGCATTGAAAAAATCTCTATTTCAGGATCAATCTTCAGAATTTCAGTCTCATAGGCACGAGAACTTATCGTGCCTTTGGTCCCAACGACGCCAACTCGCTTGTTTTTTGTTTTTGTAGCAGCCTCCTCTGAAAATGGGAATATAACACCAAGTATGTTTTTCTTATCTTTCAGCCCTGCATCAACGATGTATTTATTCTGCAAATGCCTTAGAGCAAGTCCTGATATGGTATTGCATGCCACTATGATGAGTTTCACGTCTCTATCAAAAAGAAACTCAACAATCTCCTCGGAGAATCTGGTAATTGTCTCACGACTATGCGATCCATAAGGTGCGCGAGCGCTATCGCCAAGGTAAACATAATCGTACTCAGGCATATCCGATAGCAGCCCTTTGAGCACAGAGAGTCCGCCGAAGCCGGAATCTATAACACCAATCATAAATAGTCAGTAGTTTGTAGTAGAAGCGACCAAAAAGCATTATCTAAGCTGGAAGGCCACAAGTCTACCCTAACAGATTGACCTATTGGGCAAAAACAGGTATAATATACAGATAAAATTATGTCTAAAACTAACCTGCGCGAAGCGCTCCATGGAACAAAACCCCTAAGTCCTAACTACAAAAAGCACCTCATGGATTTCAAAGAAGCAATTAACATTATCGAACAGCGCGGAGACTTCAATCAGTATGCGAAGTTACGTACTGTTTTTGAAGATAAATTACAGGAGTTGGACAGGTCGGACTACACGGAAAGAGGGCTTTGCTACTATTACCTCTTAGTTAGCTTGCTCAAAGCACACTTGGTTTACGATACGGAAGAGTGTAGGGAGTTTTATACAAGAATGGACATCGAATTCCAGAAGCAGGAAGAGAAATACAAAGAGGAGAGGGCAAGATTCTCAGGCATGGAGATTGCGGATTTTTACCATCTAATGGAGCGTTGTTACAGCTCGCTCGAGATCATATACGAGAAGAAAGACTTTGCAGAGAGCCGCAAGAAATCTTATGAAAGGAAGATGATTTTTAGGAAAAACGCATATTGGTTCGAAAAAAAATACGGAAGTTGGCTCGAATACGAACTGCTGCAACTTACATGTCTATATGGCGACAGTTTCGTTAGATGGGGAATAACTGCATTAGCTTTTAGCTTTGTAGTAGCTTTCTTATATTTCTTGATAGACCTGCCTGTCGCAGAGCAGCACAAAATGGTTTCAGGCCTCGGAGGGCACTGGTTTGATTACATCTACTTCTCTATCATTACCCTGACAAGCTTGGGATTCGGGGATTTCGTACCGATGACATTAGCAGGGAAAATACTAACCTCAATAGAAGCATTTTTTGGATTCGTAATGCTTGGTATTTTTATCACACTGATACAGAAAAAAATCTAGGCCCTAATGCTATTTCTGCAAAAGCCACCAAAGAATTGGTTGTAGTCCCAGAATGACAGCGAGAAGGATTATATAAACCTTCGAATTCACTTTTTCCAGCTCCAATTGATTCTCGAGTGATTTAGCAGTCTGCAGGTAATTCCTCGCAATAGATTTGATTTTTTCAACCTTGGCTTCGGATTTCCTGCCTTCGGCCTTGAATTCAAGTAGAGGAACAGAGTGTTGGACTTGCGCTTCAAGTTGACCGACTCTGTAATTAGCTATTTCAAGCTTCTGTTGGTATTCCTTAATATCATCCCGTGCCTCTTTAAAAAGAATTTCATAAACGCTCTCAGACTTATCTTCCTTGACTACGTCTTCGCCCAAAATGCGTCCAACTTCCGCATGCACGTCAATTGCCGGACCATCTTGAGCGGCAAAGTTATTGATAGAACGATGTATGCGATGAGAATCATCCATCTCGTGATCGCCAACATCAGCTCGTGGAACATAGCCGGAGTTAAAAGATTTGACCTCGTTCCCATTGAGTCTGATAAAACCATTAATTTTACGCGCCGTAAGCCGTCCTCCGCGTATATAACGGTCCAGCGTCCTAAGCGATATGCCAAGTGCCTCTGAAGCCGATTTCCGATCTACTGTGTACGAATCACTCATTTTTCATTTTTATTTATACCCAAATACATATTAATCACCGACAGACAACTTGTCTAGACAAAATAGACGGCGTGTCTACTTGATGTCTACTAGTGACTAGTCCAGAAAGAGGCTTAAAGCCTAGGCAGTAGACGAGCTGTCTGGACATGTCTACCTTGCTGTCTAGACAAAATAGACAGGCTGTCTATGCTGTTTGGATAGGCGGAAATGAGATATGAACTAGGACACATGCTCGCTATGCAGGTTTGTGGCGGGAAACATGGTTTTGACGTGGTGCGTTTTGTATTGCTGAGTGTCTAATCGACTAAGCAAAAGAGGCTGGTTCTAGGGCGAAAATCTATAGGCGATATCACAAGGTAGCTGGCGCGTGCGCCAATGAAATGGTATTTTTATGCTCGAAAAATAATTCGAATAATCAATGCTCTCTGAATGGCTAGCAAAAAGAAAAAACCCAGTTTGGATAGTTGCATAGTTGACAAAAAAGGATCGGTAATCGTTGTGCTTGATAACATACGAAGTCTTCACAATGTTGGAGCTATTTTTCGCACTTGTGATGGCGCAGGAGTGAAAAAGATATATCTATGTGGCATGACGGGAACTCCTCCAAGGAGAGAGATTACGAAGACTGCAATAGGGGCGGAAGATACTGTTCCATGGGAATATAGACGGTATACGCTGCGGCTTGTTAAAAAGCTGAGAGAGGAGGGTTATCAGATAGTCGCGCTAGAGAAAAACAGTCAAAGCGAAATATTCAAGAAGGCAAAATACAGAAAAAAAACTTGCTTAATTGTGGGACACGAAATAAATGGTGTAAAGGACTCAGTCTTGGCGCAGTCGGACAAAATCGTACATATACCAATGTATGGAATCAAAGAGTCACTTAACGTAGCGACCGCTTTTGGCATAGCTGTCTACGAGATTGCCAGTCAACTTAATGACCTGTAAGATGCCTCTGATGGTAAAAGCGTTAAAAAAAATCATTAAGTATACGGTCCTGCTATCCATATTGTTGTTGTTCTTGGCATGGTATTTCTTGGTTGGGCTGCATGGATCTAGCTCAGGCGAAGAGTTTAACAGAGGTGAGAACGGACTTTGGATTAAGCACGCATGGGTTGGTAATGAGCAGGACACGAGTGTTGTAGAAGATTTAGCTCTCAAGCTCGCCAAATACGACATTAAATACGTCTACGTTCACACTGGCCCTATAGATAGTGATGGAACTATCCCGGAGGAGCGGTACAAATTCGCAGAAGAGTTCATAGACATACTGACAGCCAAGAATCCGGAGGTTGTTCCTCTTGCGTGGCTCGGTCAAATTAGATCGGATATAGATATAGACGACCCGGAAATACGGTCCAATATAGTAGAAACATGCGCAAAACTTGTTTCCGAAACAGGATATGCAGGGATACATTATGATATTGAACCTGTTCCGCACGACGATCAGGGTTTTTTGGACCTGCTTCAAGAAACACGAGACAAACTTGGAGACGAAACTTTTATTTCGATAGCGACAGATGAATGGCAGCCTACTCTTGTGAGCGATGTCGTTGGAGTTATTTTGGATCAAACCATCGAAAGCTACTGGGAGACGGAATATTTCCAGGCGTCAGCGGAGATAGTGGATCAAATAGTCGTTATGACATACGACACGTCTCTAGGTGACTCTGAGCACTACGAGTGGCTTGTGGAGCAACAAGTTATATATTTGTCTCAGGTCTTGGCGCCATATGGCAAAGAGCTTCTGATTGGCATACCAACTTACGAAGATGACAAAGAAAGCTTCGACCCGGAAGTGGAAAACATGGAAACGGGCCTAAACGGTATCATCGCAGGATTAAATAACAAGCGTACGACACGTGACGCATTCACAGGAGTTGCTATCTATGCTAACTGGGAAACCACTGAATCCGAATGGGATATATACGAAAAACTTTGGCAAGGACTATGATAAACCTCACTTACTCAAACCAGACAAGAGACACAGTAGACGAAACAATCTTCGAGAAACTGCTGCCGAAAATTCAAAAAAGACATCTTAATGCTGAGGGCGAAATCAGTCTTACCATCGTAGACGACAAGACTATACAAGAGCTGAACCGCGAGTATCGCGGGAAGGACAAGCCAACAGATGTCATCTCGTTCGCCTACAGTGAGAGCGAAAAATTCCCCGGTGAGAACATGCTTGGTGAAATATACATTTCGATAAAAACAGCAAAAAGACAGTCCGAAGACTTGGATAGAGAGCTGAAATTTCTATTCATCCATGGAGTACTTCACTTGCTTGGATACACGCATGAGACAGATGAAAAATACTCCGAAATGATGGAAGAAACAGAGGAAATTATTCGGCTATAATTGTCATCTTGCGTCTCTATACTTATTGCCTGTACATTAGAAGCCAATGTTCAATCCAAATCCAAACAGAACGATCCCCATTCTCATGGGTACGCAACACCCGGATAATGCGTCTGTGCCTTTTTGGAATGATAGTGCGTTCGTAGAGTCGAGGCAGGAGACTGATGAGGTCTATCAGAACTTTTTTACGCTGGATTGCGACGAGTACATGTGGGACTGGGAAGGGAAATTTGCGGACGAAGCGATGATCGAGAGGCTGATGTCAAAACATCTCAAGGATTTCAAACAAAAACAGGTTGGTCGAGACAAGTTCATAACGATAAGGATTCCGAATATATGGGAAGAGAAGACTTTTAAGCTGGCGAGGGCCTACATGAGCGTTCTGTCGGCAGCAGAGTTTACCAAGTCTTTACAGGTATACACGCCACCTGTATTCGAGTTCATATTGCCGATGACAACTTCAGCGGCTCAGATGCTTCACGTCCAAGAGACTTTTCGCAAGACGGCGAAGCTGCATGAAGAGACTTTTGGCGAGAATATGTTTGGAAAGGGGTACGTACATATGATCCCGATTTTTGAAAGCGTAGAAGATTTGGCAGGATGCGCAAAGATACTTAGGGACTATATAGTAGGTCACAGGGAGATGTGGGGCGAAAACCCTGCTTATTTGAGGGTTTTCATCGCGAGATCAGACCCGGCGCTTAATGCAGGATTTGCACCGGCGATGCTAGCCACAAGAATGGCACTGCGTGAAATGTACAAAGTAGAAGAAGAATTCGGTATACCGGTATATCCAATTGTTGGCACAGGATCGTTGCCTTTTAGGGGAGGTATAAATCCGGACAATATCGAAAACAGTCTGCCTCAGTATGAAGGGGCTAAGACAGTGACAATACAATCGGCTTTCAAGTACGACTATCCGATACAAGACGTAAAAAAAGCACTCGATTTCATCGAGAAAAAGCTGACAAAAGTAAAGCCGGTCAAGTTCGGTGATGATGAGTTCCAGACCATGGAAGTCTTAAACGACATATTCAAGAATTTTTACAGGCCTACAATCGAGAAATTCGCACCGATGATCAATCGGATGGCTCAGTTCGTGCCAAACAGGCGCGAAAGATTGCAGCACATAGGGCTGCTAGGCTACAGCAGAGGGGTGGGAGAAGTAGCACTGCCTAGGGCGATTAAGTTCACGGCAGCGTGCTATTCAATGGGTATACCGCCGGAGTTTATAGGAACCGGAAGAGGGCTGAAGGAAGTTCGCGCAAAAGGTATGACAGAGACATTAAACGCTCATTTCAAGACTCTCAAATGGGAACTCTCTCATGCGGGAAAATTCGTAAACAAGGAGAACATCATGTTGTTTGCAAAAAAATACGATTGGGCGCGCGAAATAATGCTGGATATAGAGCTTTGCGAGGAGATCCTTGGGATTGAACTAGGCCCGCAAAAAGACAGACACTTCTTGCATAGGAATTTGACTTCAAATATTATGGTTAAGCACGGACTTGGCATGGATTTTGAAGATGATTTATTAGAGGCTGCGATTATGAGGAAGAGCTTAGGATAACAAACAAAAAACATGAAAACCAAAACGCAATTAAAGCATCTGTTTCTATCATTTGGAATTGCATTCGTGGTAGCGGCAATACCACCACTATATATGTTTATGCCGCCACTATCGGTAGATGCTTCCTTGGAATACAGCGTTGACAATTTTCCAGAGGACGCAAGCGTTAAGGATAAGGTGATAGCTAGCGTAATGTACGAACTCGGCGATATACAGATACACGACAGACCGAACTATCTGAGCGACGAAGATTTGAAAGCGGCACGCAAGATTTTGCAAAAAGGAGATGTCGTGTTGGTAGGGAATTTCAAAGCATTGAGTTCGGTTGCAATAGGTGGGCCGGTAACACACACAATGCTTTATGTCGGAGACGACAAGTTCATTCATTCTCATGCGGAAGGAGTCGAGACAATTTCGATGGAAGAGGTGTTTGAAACTTACGACACGATGATAGTAGTACGTCTTAGGCAAGGGAATTCGGCAATCATAGACGCAGCAGTTGAGTACGCATATTCCCAACTGGGAAAGCCTTATGATTTCAACTTTGAAGAAGGAACGGAGGCTTTCTACTGCAGTGAATTAGTAAATTTTGTGTATAACGAAGCTGGAGCTGAAGCGATAGAGCCGAACCCGGAAGGTAGCGCCTCGACATTCGCTAATTGGATGGATGTACAGGCGATTCACCCAATAGATTTCGTTGGAGGAGATTTTAGAACCGTATTTATTTCAAGCAGTCTGAGCGGTAACCTGTAGAGTAATTTGACGAGAGGCGCGACAAAAAATGAACTTTCGAGATGAAAATCCGAAAGTTTTTTTGGTAAGGGCGCGCTTTGCTTCGGCTACTCCGCGCCAAGGCGGGGCTAAGTTCGAGAGTTTGGTCGGGGCGACAGGACTTGAACCTGCGACCTCAAGACCCCCAGCCTTGCGCGCTAGCCAACTGCGCTACGCCCCGATAAGTTATAAGAATCCGATCCGGTTATTTCGACATAACAGAAGTCATTTAAACGTAGTTTCTCCGCATTTTCAATACGAATCACGCCGTCCACATCGGGCGTAAATCGCTGAGAGCGACCAATGCCGGGCGCATCGATAAGCACTTTGAGAGTTTGCCCGACAAGAGCCGCATTGTTTTTCGCGGAAATTTTTTCTTGGAGCTCCATAATTTTATTGCGACGGGCACGCTTGACTCTATACGGGAGCTGATTTGGCAAGTCATAAGCAAAAGTTCCAGGCTCCTTCGAATACTCAAATACGCCAACGTGATCAAAAGAGATTTTTTTCACAAAACCAACAAGGTCATCGAAGTCGGAATCCGTCTCGCCGGGAAATCCGACGATAAAAGTGGTACGCAGAGTCATATCAGGCACATATGACCTGATATCAGCAATTTTGCGAAGTGTTCTGTCTATATCGGAAGGTCTTTTCATAGCTTTGAGAATCTTGCTGCTGCCATGCTGCAAAGGTATGTCCAAGTATCGACAAATTTTATCCGAAGAGGTCATAACCGAGAGGAGATCTTCTCCAATGTGTTCGGGGTAGACGTAGAGAACCCGTACCCAGAAGTCACCTTTGATACATGATAATTTCCGAAGTAGTGTCGTGAGGTGTTTCTTGCCATAAAGATCCAGTCCGTAATATCCACAGTCCTGAGACACCAAAATAAGCTCCTTAATACCAAGAGCAAGCAGCCCCTTGGCTTCATCGACAATGCTCTTCATTCGTCTGCTGCGATACTTGCCTTTTAGGGCAGGAATAAGGCAGTAGCTGCAAGTATTATTGCAGCCCTCGGCGATCTTGATATATGCAAAAGATTTTTTTTGCAGCAAAGTTTTGCCGTACATTTCCAAAAAATGCTTAGGCTCTTTGGAGACAGCATGGGTCTTCTCACCATTCAGAACGCTGTCTAAAATATTGGGGATAAGCGCATAATTAGCCTCGGAAGCGACTGCCCATAACTGAGGATATTTGTCGAAATCGGAAACCTCAAAATCGGATGCCAGGCATCCAGTTACAATAACTCTCTTGTTCTGCAACCTGTTGAGGTGCTCAAAGCACTCGTCGCGTGCAGCTTTCAGAAACCCGCAAGTATTCAGAAAGACAACGTCAGCGTCAGCCTCATTAACCAGCGCGACATCAGGGATAAGCGAAAAAAAAGCTTCCGCGTCAGCGAAATTTTTGGAGCAACCCAGCGAAACAAGACTTACGCGCAATATTTTGTTCATATCAGAGCCACAAGGAAAAAGAATCAAAGAGATTGATAGTAGTGGTAACCAGCTGGGCAAAGGTTACTTTTACATTACGTTAAATGCAAGGCTGGTTCGCGGGATGCGGGGGGAATCGGTTTTATTCAGAGCTATCTTCATCTTCCAATGCACGCATGCCAGCCGATTCCAAAATAGCTACAACAGTGCTATAGGCGATCTTTACATCCGCCGAAGGCTCTCTCCAGGCAAAATCTTCCAAGTAATTGACGGGATTGGTAGGTGGCGGAGCACCAGCATCAATTTTTATAAAAGGTGTGATTTTTCGAAGCCCATTCTCTCCACCGATGGCAACATACATTCTTGCCAAAGCTTGAATGGCATCTGCTCGGGTTATTTCTTCGGTAGGGGTTTCTGAACTGGCAGAAAAAGGCTCACACAACTGCAATACGGCTGTCCAAGCAGCACACATCCAACTTGCTTTTATTTCATCAAAACCGCTATCCTCCTCTACTCGGAAGCACTCATAAAAAGCACTTTCTGCATGAGCAATCAATCTGCTGGCTACAACACGATTCATTTCTCTCACAAATCTGACGTCAGGCGGCCTTTCGCGTATCTTGTCAGCAGGCAATTCTACTGCTGCTGATATTCTCGTCAAAAGAGATCCATGCTGCGCTTCACTGCCACGCCAAGCATTTCTGTCCACTGCGGCACCCAAGGCATTTCGTAATTGTGTTGGGCTGGGGATAGGGATTAATTCTCTAGCCAAAGTTGCCATTAAAGTATCGCATATTTTTCCAATGACATCCTCCGACACCTCAAACCCAAACACCTCTCCTAGGAGCGTTGAAATTAATGATACGTCTTTGCCAACAGGCCGCGATGATATACTTTGCAGGTATTCTATGGCGGAACGAACTATCCTTTCTATCACAGAACGGAAAGCATTTTCCTGCAGCTGCAAGTCTGTCCCTGAAGTTGCATCGGTTGTGCTGTTGTTGAATAACGTTCGAACAAGCTCACTAAGAGAATGTACAATCTCCTGAAAGACAGGAAGTCTGAGCAAATTGTTTAAACTGCCTTCAGATCGAACTCTGTAAATGGTCTCGATCCCTCGAGTGAATCGTGTGCCAACCGCCTCATCATATGTTTTGATTTCACCTTGATAAGTGTGCGCATAAACCCGCTCCAATTCAGCTTCAATGCTAAGAACGGCCTGTGCAAATAATTCCGCTGCAAGATACAAATATTCATCAAAATAGCCCTCCAACTCTCCAGGTATGAAAACACCCTTCTTCGCACGTAAGGGCACAACCTCAGCCACATCCTCCAACGGTCCCAAAGCCTTCACAATTACGGCAATTCTCTTTCTGATTGCGCCAAGGTGGAACAGGACACTAAAAGCAGAATTTCTACGATTTTTATCGGGCGAGCCGTCAACCAGAGCACTCAATTGAGGACTTTCTTCGGCTGGAACCGCCTCCAACAATTCCTCCCAGGTTAATAAATTTTCACTCATTATTAAGATTAACCTTTATCCAATATAGGAGGCATTATAGCTAAAACTCTTGACAAAAGTCAAGCCAAGTGTTCTGACAGTGAGTCCTGGTCGGGGTGAGAGGACTCGAACCTCCGGCCTCTCGGTCCCAAACCGAGCGCACTAGCCAACTGTGCTACACCCCGAAAATCTTCACGAGTATAAGGACGAGGGGTGTGATTGTCAATTTTAAACGGACTTGTCGGTTCCTCTATTATTAACATCAAGGTGTCCGCCTGCCGTCACAACTATATTGGCACCATTGAGGACATAAGTTCCTGCAGGCAAAGATCCGGAGAAACTGCCCGTATCGGTCAGCGATGTTTTTGCGGCATCAATGGCGGCTCGTTGATCGGGCGCCCAAGGCGTTATTACAGGTTTGAAAACATCCGGATTATTCCTTAGATTAGCAGGTAAGGTTATATCAACTTGGCCATAGTTTAGCTCGATATCGGAGATCCAGTCATTAACTTCGGTTGTTGGGTTGAGGGCATGAGCGGCATGGAGCCTGTCGACAACTTCGTCAACATCACCGCGGTCTCTGGCGGCCTGGGCGGCTAAGAAATAATCATGATACTTTGGTTGCAATCCGAGAGAGATCATCTTGTCAAAAGCCCGTTCAACGGCAGTCCAGTTTCTTTCGACACCACGAGCTCCGGATGCGTATTTTTGCATCTCTTCACTTAGGTTGTTGTAGTCCGACATGGCCGTGGCAAGGGATTCATCCGAAGCTTTGAGCGCATCAATCCGGCCCTTGCAGTATGTCTTTTGAGGGTCGTCGTCTTGCATGCCTTCCATCCGCCTAACAAGGTCATTGTAGTCATCGACATGATTGATCGATGTACCCTCAAGCAGCTCGGGATGAGCTTGCAAGGCAACAAATCGGCTATCCATCAGGGCTTGTTTCTCTTCTGGAGACTTCGCTCGGCGAACAGATTTTTCCAGAGTTTGCAACTCTTTAGGCGTATCGATTGCTTCTGGGGCTGTAGCCAAATCCGCTTCCGCAGATCGGGACGCATCGGGGACTTCTATAGCCGACGCAACTTCCGCTACAGGAGGTTCCGCCAACGTCGAAACTGTCACGCTAGGTGCTTCATCGAATTCGAAATCTCCAAAATCTCCATCTAAATCATCGAAATCCATAGGTAGCTCATCGACCGGTCGATTCGCAATCGCTTCCTGAGCGGCGACACGTTGTTCGAGAGTCAAATCATGAGGATCTACTCCGATATACCTAGAACCATCATCGGTAGCAGAGTCGTCTGATACCGTATCAACCGGAATCTCGCCATCCTCTTCTGTAGCATCAACCTGCACTGCGTCATCTTCTGCTACAGGGTTTACAGGATCTGCCGGTGCCGCATCCGTAGACGCAGGAGGCGGTGTTGCCGAGCGTTCGGAAGACGACCAATCGATTTGCTGGTCGGGAGCAGGGTCGCCGGTAGTTTGGGGCTCTGACATCGGTATAGTAGTATCAGCTAGGGGTGGGGCGACGTTCGTACCGTCGGCTCCTTCAACATTAGGAGCGGGTTGTAGAGGCTCGGTAGCCGCCACCGACTCTTCCGCCACCACTACTTCCTCAGTCGAGTCGCCACCAGGGTTGGATGCCGGCTACACCGCAGTATCCACCTCTTCGTCGACAGAAGTAGTTGTCACTCCAAGCTCACTTGTAATCGCGGAAAAAGCGCTGTCCAAATCGACATAAGGGTGCCCCACATCATAAGTAACTTTACGATCACCATATTCATCAGGTTTGCCCACTTCGCGACCGAACCTTACGCCGATTTCGGCGCCATCGGCGATATTGAAGTCGGAAACACGCTGGCCGGCATAAGCCCGCTTAATATTAATCATAACGTATTTATCTCCGAAGTGGCCGGTAATGCGCGTCTTATCCAACGCATTAACATCTCCAACATAATCAAGGTCTTCCGAAAGATTTAGGTCAGGATATTTCGTTTTCAAATCTTTGACATAAAGCTGAGTCAACTTGGCGAAATATCTGCCATAATTCTCCTTGCTGAGTTCCTGAACTGGGTGCTCATATTGAAGATACTTAGTAGTAACGGAGCCATCAATACTTGCTGCAATGGCTTCCTCGCTACCTTCGTCAGGACCGGCAGGGGCTCCTGTCGGTGTCGATTCGGATTTGTTTACAGCAACCCATAAATTTTCATGATGACCATCAAGATCATCGTCATTTTCGGCGTAGCTATATAGACCTTGCTCGATTTTATAATCATTTACGTCTCCATGATCAGCTTTGATCTTAGCGACTAATTCAGGCCGAGAAACGGCGCGATAATCCGGCATGGAGAAAGGATCAAAAGATTCATCCATACTAAGGGCATATCTATACGCGTCAGCCCTATCAGCTTGCTTCTCCATCTCACGAGAATGCACTTCGGCAATAGTTTGTCTTATAGAATAATCTTGGAGCGAAGGCTCACTCTTATTTACCGCGTGCCATTTGCCGCCACGCTCTTCGATTACATAATCGACGGGCTGATGAGTCGCGTCATGAAACTCTCCATAATCCATCGCGATCTTG
>MNZJ01000010.1 GCA_001873565.1 Candidatus Peregrinibacteria bacterium CG2_30_44_17
TAATTCTTGTGCAGGTGTTGCAGATCTTGATGATTTGCAACAGGCTGAAGTTTGTGGTGAAACGCCTCTTTGGAGTTCGATTTTAGAGGTTCTTAACGCTGAGAATATAGATGGGCTGACAGTTGTAACTGACGGAAAAAACAACAGAGGAACAGCTACAGCTTCTCAGGTTATTGCTCTTGCCAAGAAGAAAGGCGTCAAGATCGACATTGTAGCCGCTGACGCTGCTTATAATGATGCTGATAAGGCTGAGCTTCGTAGTGTTGCGAATCAGACCGGTGGTAAGTATTTCATTAGGAATTAAGTCCTGTATCACCTCTTTTTATAGCGAAAGGGACGCCCTTTAAAACGGTGTTCCTTTTTTTTGTTTTACAGGTTATAATGCGCATCGCTTTTATCAGCTAATTTTTTAAAAATGGAAACTTTGTCTCGAGATGTTGCGAGTGCGCTACTCAGTATTTCGGCGGTGAAAGTCAGCATGGATCCTCCTTTTACATGGGTTTCTGGTATAAAATCGCCCGTTTATTGCGATAATCGTATGATGATTTCTCATGTTGCCGAGAGACAGATTGTTGTTGACGGGTTTAAAAAATTGATTGAGGCTCTTCCTTATGATCCCGATTATATCGGAGGTACTGCTACTGCGGCGATTCCTTGGGCTGCGTTTTTGGCTCAAGAACTCGGGAAACCGATGATCTATATTCGTCCGGAGCCGAAAGGTCACGGAGCCGGGAAACAGATTGAAGGAGATCTGAGGGCTGGAAGTAAAGTTCTTATAATCGAAGATCTTATTTCAACCGGAGGCAGTAGTGTGAAGGCTGCTGAGGCCGTAAGGAACGAGGGCTCCTGCGAGGTTGCGGATATTTTTGCCATTGTTACTTGGGAGATGGGGAAGGCTCAAGTTGCTTTTGATGGAACAGGGATAAATCTCACGACGCTTACAGGCTTTGCAGATCTTATTGGACTTGCAAAAGAAAGAGGTGATATTACTGCCGATCAAGCTGATTTGATCTATAAATTCAAAGAGGATCCTGCCGGATGGTGGGATGGAATCGGGAGTAGGTAGCCGGTGGCAGGGATGTAGATGAAATGTTTTGACATTTAATCTTAAAAAAAACATGAAGAAAACGGTAATTTTTGTCGGCTTGTTTGTTTTTGTCGGCTTTGTCGGTTTTTATTTCAGTTTTGACAATCAGTCTCCCGAGGTGAAAGATGTCGCAAGTTCCGAATCGTTGTGGTCGATTGGTCCCGGTTATCGTATAGATTTCGCTTCAAATCCAAGGATAATGTCTTATGAAGATGGCAAATTGGAGCTTGGTTATCAGTCAAACACAGTTGAGCTTTTGGATCATCCAAGCGAAAGCGGTTACATTGCTATATCTTATGATGGTTATGAATTTGAGGAAGGTAGGCAGTTTGCGCCAGGGGAAAGCTTTGGAAACGGCCTTGAGATGCTCTCCGGTACTTATCGCAGGTTTATGGTATCGCCCGATGGCGTTGTGACAAGCGCCAGTTCTCTTGATCGTGAAAATTGGGTTCTTGACGCAGGGAATCGTCTGGAAATTGAGATTGATGAAGGTGAAAGAATCGGTGTCAGTACTTTTTTTGTAGATAAATTCGGTGGAATAGTAATGCTCTATAACCATGATGTTTATGATGATGAAGGGCATGAAACAATCCTTGTCGGGCGTGCTTATTCCGAGCCTTCCGATAATGGAATGAATTTTGTTGTGACCGATGAGCAGATTCTAGAGATGTACGATGAAAAAGGCAGAATGATGAGTTTCGCAGATCCGAATGCCGTTTTGCTGCCCGATGGCAGAGTGCGCTTAGTTGTTATGTATCAGGATCCTGATAATGGCTATCCGCCGCAAGGCAAGAATGGCACGCTTTATAGTTTTGTGAGCTTTGATGGTGCTAATTTTGCACTCGAGGAGGAGATTGTTTCGTGGGATGATTTTGAGGAGTTCGAAGTGGTATCTCTTAATGATCCAAAACTGCTTGTTAGATCAGATGGTACCGAGATTATCTATGTTGCGGCTCTTATTCCTGCTACTGCTGGTGAGCAAGGTACTGTTGGCAATTATAAGTACGTTATTGTCAGCCTTACAAAGGAGTAGGCTGTTAAAAGCTATTTTGTTCATATATACTCGTGCCGCTGAAAATTTAATACATTTATCATGAATTTTGCAGATCGTCTCGTTGCCGCTATAAAGAAAAAAGGTAATCCGATTTGTGTTGGACTTGACCCCAGGCTGGATCAAATTCCCGCGCATATTGTGACTAAAGTTATTTCCGAGAAGGAACATACTAAGGCTGCCGCTGCCGAGTGTTTTCTCGAATTCAATAAGGGTATTATTGATGCCGTTTGTGACATTGTCCCCGCCTGTAAGCCACAGATCGCTTTTTATGAACAGTATGGTTTTGCAGGTTATTTCGCTTACGAAGAGACTTGTAAATACGCTCAAGAAAAAGGGCTTATTGTGATTGCGGATGCAAAACGGAATGATATAGGGTCTACTGCCGAAGGTTATTCGTCGGCTTTTCTTGGCGAGGTGGATCTTTTTGGAGTTAAGGTTCCTGGTATGGCTGTAGATGCCCTAACTGTAAATGCTTATCTTGGCTGGGATGGTATCAAGCCTTTTGTTGACGCCTGTCGCTACTATGATAGAGGTATATTTGCTCTTGTGAAGACTTCCAATCCTTCTGCTGGAGAGCTTCAGGATCAAGAGCTGTCGATTTCCGGTGTATCAAGCGATTTTGCCGCAGGAGATAGAATGACTGTTTATGAATTAATGGCTCATTATATCGATTCTTGGGGTGCCGACTTGATTGGTGATAGCGGATATTCAAGCGTTGGAGCTGTAGTTGGAGCGACTTATCCTGATCAAGCAAGAATTCTTAGGAAAATGATGCCGTCATCTATATTCCTTGTGCCCGGATATGGTGCTCAGGGAGGAGGTGCTGCCGATGTTAAGCCTTGTTTCAATGAAGATTCCCTTGGCGCCATTATTAACTCTAGTCGCGATATTATCTTTGCATATGAGAAGAGTGATCAGTTCGATTCCGCGACTTATGCCGACGCGGCCAGAGTTGCATGTTTTGAAATGGTACAAGATCTCAAAAGCGTTGGAATAGGCTCCTAGTTCGGCTATAATTCCCACCTTTAAGTATTCTTATGGTGGAGAATAGAGGTCGCATTGATCAAACTGGATTTGTTATTACATGCAGGGATAGTGAGTTTCGCGCATTTCTGCGTGAAACTGTTAACGATGTATGTGATTATCCTGTTGTTGGCGAGAAGGCTTTTCTTAGTGATGGGATTGATCTTGCAGATAGGACACAAGAGACGTATAGAAGGGTTGTTCTTGTGCTTGATGACACTTCTCTAATCCATAATTGGCATAATGGGCGGGCCACATTGGAGTCTTTGAGATATCTTTGGCGTCGATACGATGATAGTGTCGCGATTTTGCTAATAATCGATCCGCAGTTTGAGGCATATCGCTTTGTTCCTAGGAATCTGTGGCTTCCTAATTTCTATACTTTGGTGAAGCCGTTTAGTTTGATGCGTCAGTTTGTGCCGAAAGTTAAAGAGGTTCTGAGGCTTTCTTTCCCTTAGGCTGCCAGAGGCGGCTCATATATCGAAATTGCTAATACATTCTGGATGCGTTGTATGAGTCGTCCTCTATTTATACTTCCCTGCTGGGGGATGTCTCTTATAAGCCTGACGTCTACGTCTAATATTGCTGCGATGACTTCTTCCGCTAATTCCATGTCGTGCGCTCTTGTTAAAACTGTTGCATGATCTACGTAGTGCGTAATTGCTTCCTCTAATGTTACCATCGCTTCAGGTGTATTTATTCTCCGTAATATAAATGTTTTTGCGTCATCTATTTCATCAGGGCAGTTTAAGCGTCTTAATAATATCATGATGGCTTGGTCAAGGAGCTTCGTCATTTGTTCGATTAGCTCCTCTGTGTGTTCTGAGGTCTCTCTTAAGCGTCTACTAATTAGGTCAGCAGCTTCTCTCAGTGGTATGTATAGATCAGGGTCCGGAGTTACCGGCCTACACCTTACAGGGAAAAGCTGTATCACGCCCTCTCTAGGTTCTCTGTCTGGTGTTTCCGGTCTATATGCCATATTCTGCAAGTCTTATGTCGAGATCTTCCACCTGTGGGTCTATCCATATACGTGGGTCTATGTCTTCTGTCCCTATATGTTTGTTTCTTGCCATCAGCATTCGCAATATCAAGGCGTTTCCATCTTCTGGATTCATCCCAAGTGCTTGTCTTGTCCTTTCTATTCCTTTTTTGATTACGCCGAGGCGTGGTTGCCCGTCTATGGTGAGTTCTATTTCTCCTCTTAGATATTGATCTGGAACTAGCCATGTCGCTACTCTCATTATTCCTGCGGCTACTGCTGTTTGCGTTCGAGCTGACATTGTAAGTGGTTCTTGTGGTCTTATGACTTTGTCTGCATGTGCTTTCCATGCCTCGTCTCTGACTCTTGCTATTTCCTCTCTGATTTCCTCTGTTTCTCGTCGACGAATGATGTCTGTTGTCCAGACTGTTATTTGTCTGATAGCAGTAACTGCTATTTCCCTGGCTTCTTCCGTTAGGCCAATGCCTCGTTGTATCAAGCCTTCCAGTTCTGGTGGAACGTGACCTCTTGTGGAAACTCGTGTTGTTACGGAATCGCATGTGTCTATCTGACTTGCCGCGTCGAAAAGAATGGCTCTTATTATAACAAGTTGATCTGTTTTGAACTTATTCATTATTCCTTCGACTTCATCTCTTGTTCTATTTAAGTTGATGGGGCGTCTTAGTCTTATAGGTTCCTCTGCTTTATCTTCTTCTTCTTCTTCTTTCAGCCTTATCAATATTGCTATTAAATTCTCGTATACAAGATTGTAATTCCCTACAAGGATAGTGATTACTTCCCTCATCTCATTTGGGAAATAATCAGGGACTCCATTAAGATGAATCTGTACTGTAGTGTCCAGAGCCGATATCGTTCTGTCCAACAAATCTCTCAGCTCCTCTCTGTATTCCGGATCTTGTATCTCGGACAGCCTGAAACTTGGTGCTGCCATTCCGTAACCAGGCGCATTTGACGCCTCTAATCTTAGTGCTTCCATGGACGTGTCTTAAGAGCTAGGTCGTATTATATACCACTGCGTATAAATGTGTCCAGTCTCCTATTGATAGTTCTTGTGCGCGAATGTTTGGTGATAGCCCTAATGCTTTTAACACGTCTTCCCGTATTCCCAAGTTTGAGCTCAGTTTTTTTCTCTTGTGTGCGAATCCTTTGTGTATAAGCGCAAAGAATTTATCTATGGCAGCATCTTCTACCAGAGGCGCTGTTACCTCTATATTGATGATTGCCGAGTCGACTTTTGGCGGAGGGTTGAAGTGAGACGGAGGGATTTTTGCGACTAATTTTGGTTTTCCAAAAACTTGTACATCGATTGCAAGGACGTTTAGATCTCCCGATTTTGCGTATATCTTCTGTGCTACTTCATGTTGCACTAATAGAGTCATTTGTGTGGGCCTATGATTTTGTTTCTGATGTCGCAGGAAATGATTAATAATTGGAGAGGTGATGTAGTAAGGTATGTTTGCCACCAGTTTATATGGAGTGCTTGGTGGCGTTACAGTTAATGCATCTTGATGGAGTAACTCCAGATTCGGGAATTTCTTCTTCAGCGTAGGGATTAGATCACCGTCTAGCTCTATAGCTGTTACTTTTTTAGCTCTTTGTAGCAGCTCTCTAGTTAATACGCCGTGTCCTGGTCCTATCTCTATTACGTGGTCATTTTTTGTAATATTTGCTGATTCTAAAATCTTATACAAAGTCTCTTTGTTCTCTAAGAAATTTTGTCCGAGATGTTTTTTAGCTTTCAATTTTAACTAGTTTTAGAGGTTCTGATTTGCCGCTAATGATTTTTATATCGCTTTTGTTGATGCCAAAATGTTTTGCCAGGAATTTTATTAGTTCGGCATTAGCTTTTCCTTTTTCCGGTGGTGCGGCTACTCGGATTTTTATTGTGCCGTCATCAAGCTCTCCGACTATTTCGGTTTTTGGGCTTTTTGGAATGACTTTTATCCGCAGGTATTTCACGCTTTTTTGAGTTTGAAAATGAGCTTACGCATCTCTTCTATAATAAATACGCTAGATGATACCGCTATGATCGACAGCCACATCAGAGGCGACAGGTGAGTTGTTCCTATGAGGTTTTGTATGAATGGGATCTCTACCATTCCAAAGACTGTGAATACGGATATTGCTATAGCACCAAGCAAATATTTATTGCTAAAAACTCCCAGTTCAAATATGGAATGCTGCGCGCTGCGTGCATTAATCGCATTCCACATTTGAATGAATACAAGCAGTGCGAATGCGGAAGTAGAAGCTTCTAAGTAAGAGACTTCGTCCCCATGTAATGCTACGTAGAAATATGTTGTTACTATTGTACCTATAACTAATCCGAGATATACGAAGTGGGTTACGAAATCTCGTTTCAGGATCTTTTCTTTTGGATTGCGCGGTGGATTACTCATTGTATCCGGATCTGCGTTGTCTACTCCCAATGCTAGTGCAGGCAGTACATCTGTACCCAGGTCTACGCAGAGTATCAGTACGGCGGTCAGTGGCGGCGGCATTTGCAAGATTATTGCAGCAAACACAGTTACGAGCTCTCCTATGTTGCATGAGAAAATATAGAATACGAATTTGCGCAGGTTTTGATAAATCTTGCGGCCTTCCTCGATGGCCGTAACTATTGTTCCGTAGCTGTCGTCTACAAGCACCATGTTGCTTGCTTCTTTGCTTACGTCTGTGCCCGATATGCCCATAGCAACGCCTATGTCGGAACGTTTCAGGGCTGGCGCATCGTTGACGCCATCTCCAGTCATAGCTACTATTTCTCCGTGTTTTTTTAGTACGGATACTATCTTGAGTTTGTGTGCCGGGCTGACTCTTGAAAATATTATTTCATCATTGTCCCTGATGATTTTTGATAATCTTGGTTCGGATAGTGTTTGCAATTCAACGCCTTGGACTATGCGCGGGTTCTTGCCTGTAACTATCCCTACTTGCCTCGCTATTGCTTCCGCAGTTACGCCGTAGTCTCCCGTTATTATGTACGTTTTAATACCGGCTTGATGTGTTAGAGCTACAGCTTTTGCTACTTCTGGGCGAGGTGGGTCTATCATTCCCATCAGACCTATGAATACCATTTTGGTTTCTGTTCCTTGCCTCCGATATGTCTTCTCTTTTGGTATCTCCCTGTATGCAAAAGCGAGTACCCTAAGTGCTTTCTTTGCCATTCGTTCGTTGTTGCCTTCTATCTGTTTTTTTAGCTTGGCTGTCAGTTCCTCTACATGGCCGTTTATTAGTACATGAGTGCAGTTTTCCAGTACCTCTGTTGTGGCCCCTTTTGTGAATACACGGGCTTCTTTTGTGAGTTTGGCTTCGCATATTACGCTCATCGTCTTCCTCTCGGAGCTGAATGGTATTTCCAGTTTGCGTTTCCATCTTTGGTTGAGCTTGGTTATTTCAAATCCCATCTTCTCACTTGCTGTGAGTAGAGCTCCCTCAGTAGGGTCTCCTATTATTTTCCACTTCTCTTTTTCTTCGACCAAGCTCGAGTTGTTACACAGCGTTGCAGCTCCACTTAGCAGTTCCAAATTTCTGTGCAGCTTTAGATTGTTTGTTGCGAGGGACTTAAGGTTGAAATCCTCAAAATCGTCTTCTGTGTCGTCAGGCATACTTGCCAATGAGATCTTCACATTAGTTCCTGTTATATGGAGTGCCCCCGTAGGGTTGTATCCAACTCCATGCACTTGGATGTTGTAGTTTGGTATAAAAATCTCTCTTACCGTCATCTCGTTCTTTGTCAGCGTTCCCGTCTTGTCCGTACAAATTACTGTCGTTGACCCGAGAGTTTCCACAGAAGAGAGTTGTTTTACGATGGCGTTTTTCTTTGCCAGTCTCTGCACTCCCAATGCTAATGCGATTGTAATTGTTGCAGGCAGTCCTTCCGGTACCGCTGCAACTGCTACAGATGTTGCGAACAGCAATGTGTCTATGAACTTTTCACCTTGCAGAAAATATCCCGTTAGAAACAGTATTGTTGAAATTACCAGAGTGATTTTGCCTACAAACACACCTATTCTGAGAAGTTCTTTCTCCAGAGGGCTTTTGTCTTTCTTCGTGGATGTGGTTAGGTGCGCTATTTGGCCGAACATTGTGTTCATCCCTGTATTTACTATGACGGCTTTGCCGTGCCCTTTTGTTATAGTTGTTCCCATGAACAACATATTTTGGCGTTCATCTAGGTTAATCGTTCTTTTATCGATAGAGTCTATAGTCTTCTTCACAGGCGTGGATTCTCCTGTCAAAGTTGATTCGTTCGCTTCCAGATCGATCTCTTCGATAAGCCTGGTATCAGCACTGACCTGGTCTCCTTCTTCTAAGATAATAATATCTCCAGGCACCAATTCTCTAGCATCTACTATTCTTTCTCGGCCGTCTCTAATTACTTTTGCATGTGGCTGAATCATGTTTTTCAAAGCTTCAAGTGCTTTTTCCGCTTTGAATTTCTGTACGAAGCCAATGATGGCATTAACCGCTACTATAAAAAGGATTACCGATGCGTCGACTTTTTCTCCTGCTATCGCGGCCAGTATGGCAGCTATGATAAGGATGATTACCATCAAATCTTTGAACTCCTCCAAGAACTGGATTATTAGCGGTTTTCTCCTCTTTGCTGTTATCTGATTCTTGCCGTACTGCTTCTGCCTAAGTTTTATTTCGGACTGCGGCAGTCCGTCGAGATTCGTCTTTAGCAGCTTGAGAAGTTGCGATTGTGTTTTCTGGTGCATTTGGTGTGGGGCTAGGCTTACAAAGTTTGTATTTTCAGGTTATATTATACTTCTATATTTTTATTTAGCTATATCTCTTGGCTCTTGAAAATCATAGCGTTGGGCGAGGGGAGGGTAGTATGAAACCCGAGATGGAGAGGTCCAAAGATGTCTGTTTTTTCCGTATTATACGTGCTGTTTCAAATATGATTGATCGTAGCGGTCTTGGTGCGTCTTTTGTCCGAGCTGTCTCTGCATATGCCGCTTCCATACATCCCAACGGTAATTCTGTCGATGTTGCCGAACTGATTCATCGCAGAATTTATTCATTCCTTGTATGCGAATACTTCGAATGGACTTTTGATAATAGCCAAGGTGATGCGCCCAAATTCTTCTGGGATGGAGTCAGAGATATTTTCAGTCAGTCCGGTTTGAATTTCGACGATTTTTTAGACGTGTATTCTGATCGCCTACGTGCTGGTACTCCTGTTGATAAGTGGATACGTACTATGTCGAATATAGCGAGAGAACCTTATGTAATGATTGTTACGCCTCTTGATATAACTTCGTATAGTGCTACTTGAGGTGTTTTCTTCTCCATTTTTCTATCTCTGCGTGGTTTCCGCTTAGTAGTGTTTCAGGAACTTTGAAACCTTTGAAGTTGGCTGGCCTGGTGTAGTGTGGGTACTCTTTCTTGCCGCTTAGCTTGCGGGTAAATGAGTCTTCCAGAGCTGAGTCACCATCGTGCAGAGCTCCCGGCAGCTGCCTTGTAATTGTGTCTATTACTACCATTGCTGGCAACTCGCCTCCTGTGAGCACGTAATCTCCTATGGAAATCTCTTCGTCGACTAGTTCATCTCGTATGCGTTGGTCGATTCCTTCGTATCGTCCGCATAGTATTATCATAGAATCCAGCTTGGCGAGTCTTCTGCTGCGCGTGTGCGTTAGCTTCTTGCCTTGCGGTGTCATGAATACCACCGGGCCTTTATTTAGCTTCTTTACCGCCTTTATTGCGTCGAAAATCGGCTGACATGTCATCAGCATTCCGGCTCCTCCACCGTATGGCATATCGTCTACCTTCTTGTGCTTATCTTTTGAATACGTACGAATATCGTGCGTGTGAACATCTATGATGTTTTGATCTATAGCGCGACCTATTATGGAGCGCTTGAAATAAGGGTTGTCTTCTATGAAGCTTGGAAAAATCGTAAGTACGTCGAATCGCATGTGTAATAGGTAGTAGGGTAATAGTCCTTGCCCTTATTCTATAATAAAAACCCCCCGCTTCCTAGCGAGGGTTTTTTTCAAAGGTTTTAACGTTTTGACCATTGTGGTGCTCTTCGAGCCTTTCTAAGTCCGTATTTCTTTCGTTCCTTGATACGCGAGTCACGTGTTATGTATCCGGCCTTCTTAAGTGTGGTTCTAAGCTCCGGGTCATGTTCCATCAGTGCTTTCGCGATGCCGTGCCTAATTGCTTCCGCTTGTCCTGATTGTCCTCCTCCAAGCACTTTTGCCGATACATCGAACTCTTTTGCTTTTTTTACCAACTTAAGCGGTGCTTTCATTACGCTTACCAGTTCGTTCACTTTGATATATTCTTTTGCGTCTTTGCCGTTAATGATGATCTTGCCAGTTCCCTTGTGTAGTCTGACACGTGCTATGGCAGTTTTTCTCTTGCCAGCAGCATAATCGTATTTACCGCTTAGTTTAATTGCTTGGCTTGTAGTTTCTTCTTTTTTCGTAGGCATGTTTATTAGGACTTAGGGTGTAGGGGATAGGGTGTAGGGATGAAGTGTTTTACAAATCAATTTTCTCAGGGTTCTGCGCTGTATGCTTGTGGTCTTCACCTGCATAAATCTTTAGTTTTGACAGTACGTGTGTTCTTAGTCTGTTTCTAGGTATCATTCCTTTGACTGCCTCTTCAAGCATGTATTCAGGTTTCTTTTCTTTGATTTCCTTCGCTGTTCTTGTCTTCAATGCTCCGGGATATCCGCTATGTGTGTAATACTTCTTCTGTTCCCACTTTTGACCTGACAATCTGATTTGGTCTGCGTTGATCACAATTACGTGATCTCCACAGTCGATATGTGGTGAAAAAGTTGGTTTGTTCTTCCCTCTCAAAATTACAGCTATCTTCGTTGCTATTCTTCCAAGTGTTTTATCCTTGGCATCTACTAAGTACCACTTCCTATTCTTATCTACTTCTTCCAGTTTTGGTGAGAATGTCTTCATCACAGTATATACTTGTTATTATGTTAGTTTGACTATTACCATTGGAGCAGAATCTCCAGCTCGGCAGCCGGCCTTAATAGTCTTCGTGTACCCTGAGGTTTTGTCCGTATACCTTGTTGCTATGACTTCTATAAGCTTCTTAGCCGCGTTCTTGTCGTACAAATGCTCATTGACGCTGCGTATAGCACTTACTTTGTCCTCTTTTTTTGCATGATTGATTAACTTGTCTACGAAACCTTTTAGAACTTTTGCCCTAGCCTCTGTTGTCTTGATCTGCTCATGCAGCACCAACGACTGCGCTAGCCCTCTGATGAGTGCTTCTCTTCTTCCTTTTGGCAGCATGATTCTTCGTTTTTTCTGGTGTCGCATTGTTAGTCAGTAGTTAGTAGGGTGTGGGGGAGAATTTATATGATTTACTCCTCTTCCGCAAGAGTTAAATCACGTTCTTTAAGCGCATCTGCAACCTCTGTTAGCGCTTTCTTTCCAAATCCTCGTAAGTTGTTAAGCTTTGATTCAGTACACTTTGTAAGCTGCTCGATTGATCCTATCCCTCCATTAATCAGAGAGTTTAGTGTTCTTGGAGACAGCCCAAGGATCTCTATTGGCGTATACATCTCTTGAGTAGGTTTTTTCTGGTCTTCTGTTGCTGATTTCTGAGCTATCTTGTCGAAATCACTCATGAAGTCGCTCTCGATTGGTGTTTCAGACTTGTCAAAAATACTGAAGTAAGACTCTAGTATATTTGCTGCAAACTTGATTGCGTCCTCCGGTCCAATAGATCCGTTTGTTTCGAGCTCCATTACCAATTTGTCCAGATTCGTCATCTTGCCTACACGAGTAGCCTCGATATCGTATTTGATCTTTTCTATCGGTGTGAACACCTTGTCTATGTCGATGATTTCCGGATCTTGTCCTTCTTTCTTATCCAAAGTTGAAGGTGTATATCCTACGCCTTTCTCGATATAAACTTCCATCTCTATTTTCCCGCCCTTATCTATAGTAGTTATATACAAGTCTTTGTTCAGGATCTCTACGTCACTTGATGTTTTGAAATCTTTTGCAGTGATAACACCGGCCTTACTTGAAGACAGAGTGATAGTTGATCGTTCCTTTGTGTCTTTTTTGACGTTCAGCTGTTTTAGATTCAAGATTATATCTAGAATGCTCTCTTTTACTCCTTTCACAGTTGCGTACTCATGAGATACTCCTTTGATCTTGACTCCTGATACGGCTGCTCCGGGCAAAGATGACAAAAGAACTCTTCGTAATGCGTTGCCTAAAGTCATTCCATATCCTGATGGCAATGGGCTGATTGTAATTACAGCACTAGAGCCGCCACGTGAGTCGACTACGATTTTTGGGAGTCCAATTTCTTCTTGTATGATATGCATGTGTAAGAAGATAGGTTAGTGGATGAGGGATTTATATGCGAATTTTTGTTTTATTTTGAGTAGTACTCAACAATCAGCTGAGTGTCTATATTTGACTCTGCATCGTCTTTCTCAGGCATACCTAGGACCTCTCCTTTTAGATTGCCGACCTCTGCATTTAGCCATTTTGGACTTTTGAATTTCTTATTCTTCTTTGCTTCTTCGAAAAGAGCGCTTCCCTTGTCTTTCTCTCTGATCTCGAACTTGTCCCCGATTTTTACAGTTATCGATGGTATATCTACTCTTCTTCCATTAAGTCTTACTAATCCGTGATTCACGATTTGTCTCGCTTGGTTCCTTGAACTCGCGAATCCAGATCTGTAAATTACGTTGTCTAATCTTGTCTCAAGTAGTTGCAAAAGGGCAGTACCCGTAACTCCATGTTGCTTGTCTGCCTTTGCGTAATAATCAGCGAACTGCTTCTCGCTTATTCCATATATACGTCGAGCCTTCTGTTTTGCACGTAGGTGCCTTCCGTACTCTGTCTGTTTGCCGAATTTATTTTTTCCAAGCTGACCAGGAGCGTAGTTCCTTCTGGTAATTGCGCATTTCTCTCCTTCGCAACGCGTACCTTTCAGAAAAAGCTTCTCTCCTTCGCGTCTGCATAGTTTGCATTTTGATTCTGTGTATCGTGACATTGTTTAGTGCGTAGTTATTATTAGTATTAAACTTGCGGGACTATACCTTCCTTGGCCTAGGTCTTCGGCATCCATTGTGCGCTACCGGTGTTTGGTCGCTAATCGACTCTATGTCTAGTCCGTTTGCGACCAAGGCTCTTATTGATTGCTCTCTTCCTGTCCCTACTCCTTTTACAAAAACATCTACCTTCTCCAGTCCGTAAATTTTCACCTTCTCTACTGCGTTCTCTGCTGCAACTTGAGCTGCATACGGCGTGGATTTCTTTGATCCCTTAAATCCACTTGCTCCTGCACTACTCCATGCCAAGACGTCTCCTGCTTCATCAGTGATCGTCACAATCGTATTATTGAAACTTGCGTTAATGTATACCTTTCCGTTGGTTATACTGCGGCGTTTTTTGCTTGGTGTTGCCATCTATGAATTAGGATTTAGGATTTAGGACTTAGGGATTAGGACAGGGTGCAGGGGATAGGGTGTAGTTAGTGGAACTTTCTATTTCTTCTGTTCTTTAATTTTTCCGCTTCCCATTGTTACTCTCTTTCCTCTTTTAGTTCTCGCGTTTGTCTTGGTACGTTGTCCTCGAGCAGGCAGTCTCCTCTTGTGCCTGTACCCTCTGTAAGAACCAGCATCTTGAAGCCTCTTTATGTCCAAGCTTACCTTCCTGCGCAAATCTCCTTCCGTTGCTATTTTGTCTATTCTGTCTCTTAATTTTGTAACGTCAGTTTCGGAAAGCTCGTGAACCTTGATATTCTTGTTTATATTGAGCTCCTCTAGAATTTCATTACTGAGACTCCTACCGATTCCATGAATATATGTCAGCGCTATTTCTATTCTTTTTTCCTTTGGTAGGTTAACACCACAAATTCGAGCCATATTATTTTGTTAGGTTAAGATATTATCCCTGTCTTTGTTTGTGCTTAGGGTTCTCGCAAATTACGCGAATGATCTTACCCTTTTTGCTTCCCCTCGTAATGGTTCTGCATTTGTCACAAATTTTCTTAACTGAGGATCGGACTTTCATTAGAATTTAGGACTTAGGATTTAGGGTTTAGGACTTGATTTGCAGAACTATGATTTGTGTCTGAATACGATTCTTCCCTTGCTCGGGTCATAAGGAGTGAGTTCTACCGTAACCTTGTCTCCCGGCAGTATGCGTATGTAGTTCTTGCGCATTCTACCTGACAGATGGGCTGTAATCGTATGCTGTGTTTCGTCCAGCTTGACCTCAAACGTTGTGCTTGGAAGGCATGTAATGACGACTCCTTCGGCCTGGATTGCGTCGTCTTTACTCATCAATGAGGTGTAATCAAACCTGTAAACAGGCTCGTTGATATAAAAAGCTCTTGGAGTTTACAGGAAGAAAATCCCTATTGCAAGCCTTTTTAAACTGATTTCTAAATTAGCTTGACAGCGTTAGTATTTCGTTTCCCGTCGGAGTAATTAACACTGTGTGTTCTACCTGTATAGCCAGAGAATCGTCTTCCGTTACGATGGTCCAATTATCGCTGAGCGTGCGTGTTTTTCTTGTGCCTACGGCTATTATAGGTTCTATCGCTATAGTCATCCCCGGTTTTAGCGTGGGGCCTGTTCCTCTCTTGCCGAAATTGTTTATCATCGGTTCTTCGTGTAGCTTCCTCCCGACTCCGTGGCCTGTAAGTTCTCTGATTATGTGGTAGCCGTTATTGTGTACCACGGTCTGAATCGCGTTCCCTATATCTCCAACAGAGTTGCCTGGAACGGCCTCAGCTATGCCTGCTGCTAATGCCTGCTGTGCCACTCTGATCAGTTTTTCTGCTGCCGGATTATTACTAGCGTCTCCTACGATAAAAGATATCGCGGAGTCTGTTATGAGTCCGCTCCATGTAACGCCGCAATCAATACTTAGAAGATCTCCGTTTTCCAGTGGCTTGTCTCCTGGTATGGTGTGAACTACCTCGTTGTTAATTGATGCGCATATTGTGGCCGGGAATCCATGATATCCGAGAAATGTTGGTATTGCTCCGTTATCCTCGCAGATTTTTTTTGCCAATGTATCAAGCTGTCTTGGAGTTACTCCTGGCTTCGCTGTTCTCTTTAGCTCCTGAAGTAGGTTTGCCAAAATCTTGCCACTTTTGCGCATCATTTCTATTTCTTGATCTGTTTTGATTATGATTGAGGAGGAGATAGGATTTAGGACTTAGGGATTAGTGAATGGAAAGTTTTTAACTCAATATTTGTTTCAATGCTTTCTCGAGTTCGGTGTCGACCTCTTGAATATCTTGTTCTCCATTTACTCTTATGATTTTGCCTTTGGACTCATATTTTTTGATTACAGGCATAGTTTCATCAGTGTAAGCCGTTATTCTTGTTTTGATAGCGTCCGCGTTATCATCTTGTCTTGTTACAAGTGTGCCTCCACACTTCTCGCAAGACAATGCCTCATATTTGGCTGGATATACTTCTTTGCATTTTTCGCAGATACGGCGAGTTGTTAGTCTTTGCATTGCGACTTCCTCTGAAATTTCGATGAGTATTCCTTTGAAATCTCTACCCAGTCTTGTCATAAGGGTGTCGAATGTTTCCGCTTGTTCCATCTTGCGAGGGATCCCATCGAATAGGACAGTTGATCCTTCTGGCAGCTTATGCATGAAGTTTTCAATAATTTCCATTACAACTTCATTCGGAACAAGGTTTCCAGCTTCTATGATTGCTTTAATTTTTTGTCCCAACTCGGAATCGTCCTGGGCTAGCTTCCTGAGCTCGGCTCCGGTTTCGAAGACAGACAAGTTATGCCTTTGCGCTATCAGTTTTCCCTGAGTGCCTTTCCCAGAACCTTGCATCCCAAATAGTATGATGTCCATTATTGATAGTTAGTAGTAAGTAGTACGCCAAAATTACCCTTAATAATTATCATGGAAATCGCTAACAGTAAAATTCTAATAGAACTTTTCGTAATTGTGCATGATCAGCTGAGCGTTTACTTGTCTTATAAGCTCAAGTACTACGCCAACTACGATAATCATTCCAGCTCCACTGATAAGCATTGGGACCGATCCGCTCGATGTGCCGGATGCCAATTGCTGTATAACAATAGGGGATACTGCTATGAATGCTATGAACACTCCGCCAAATAGATTTAGTCTGTTTGATACTTTGTGCAAGTATTCCGCTGTTTGTTTTCCTGGTCTGATTCCAGGTATGAATCCACCTCTCTTTTGTATGGTCTCTGCTATCTGATCAGGATTGAAAGTGATAGAAACGTAAAAGTAAGTGAATGCAATTATGAGTAGGAAGTATGAGATCATGTACAATGGTTGTCCTACTGAGAAGGCTGTCTGCATCCATTCTCCAAGTGATACCACCCACGCTGATTCCGCACTGATCATGAATTGTGCCATTACTCCTGGAAATGTGATCAATGAAATCGCAAAGATGATAGGTATCATTCCCGCTTGGTTGATTCTGATAGGCAAGTTAGCCTGCTCTCCTCTTGAAGACTGAGATCTGCCGGAATATGTGACAGGGATTTTTCTCTGGCCTTCGGTAATCATTATAATTAGTACGGTCAATATTACAGTTATCAACATACCTGCTACAAAAGGGATTAATTTACTTGTGTCCTCAGATGCTAATGCCAAGACTTGTCCCGCTACTCCCGGCAACCCTGACAGGATACCTGCGAAGATGAGTATTGATATGCCATTTGTAATGCCTTTTTCCGTAATCAGTTCTCCTATCCACATCAATATTACCGTTCCGGCAGATACTGTTAACATTATTGGCAGCATTACGAATGGATCGCCTAGCCCTTCTATAATAGCTACATTAGCTTGTGAGTTGATAAGCAAGATCATTCCGTATGACTGCAAAAATGCCAATGGGAATGTCAGCCATCTGGTATATTTGGTGATTTTTTGTCTTCCTTGTTCTCCTTCTTGCGAAAGCTCTTCCAGTTTTGGGATAATGACCTGAAGAAGTTGCATTATAATTACAGCATTGATGTAAGGGGAGAGTCCCATCAGCATGATCGAGAAGTTGCTCGCGCTACCGCCAGTCAATAAGCTGAATGCACCAAGTATTTTGTTCTTATCGAAAACCGATTGAAGCGCTTTCAAATCTACTCCCGGCATTGTGACATGAGTAAGCAGCCTATACACTACAACCATAAAAATGGTGAAGACAATCTTGTCTCTCAGGTCTTTGGCTTGCCACATCTGACTTAGGTATTTGAACATTTCTCTCTAGCCAGGTTAAGATTTTTTTGCTGCCTTATTCTTTGCCTTTGCGTCCGCTTTCTTCTTATTCACTACTTCTTTGCGTTTTGTCTTAGGACTTCCAAGCACTTCTATCTTTCCTCCTGCCGCTTCTATTTTTTTCTGTGCCGCTACTGAAACATTTTCTACTGTGATAGTAAGCTTCTTGGTTAGCTCTCCAGCACTCAGAATTTTAACAGGCTTGTCTACAGTCCTGATTAATTTCTTTTTTGCCAGAGCTTCTTTTGTTACATCTGCACCGTTCTTGAATACTTCTAATTCATGGACATTTAGTACTTGGTATCTTACTTTTGTAGGATTCTTGAAGCCTTTCAATTTAGGCATTTTTCGGATTAGAGGTGTTTGTCCTCCTTCGAAACCTGGTCTTCTTTTCCCACCGCTTCTTGCTGTTTGGCCTTTCATGCCACGACCTGAATACGTTCCTCTTCCGGATCCGTTGCCGCGTCCGATCTTCCTTTTAGACTTATTGTTTTCCGGTTTTTTCAGTTTGTTTAGTGCCATCTTTTAGGGTGTAGGGTATAGGGTATAGCGTATAGGGCTGTATATTTTTATTTTTTCGGTTCTTCCTTTCTCATCGGTTTCTTTGCCTGGGCAGGCTTTGCTGCTGCTACCGGCTTCTTGCTTGCCAGTTGTTTTTGCTTCTCTGCCTTCTTTGGCTCCTCTACCTTTGCAGTAGCTTCAGGTTGTACTGCCTTTACAGGCTCTGCCGCTTTCTTAGGTCCTTCTCTGAATCTTAGACTTGCCAAAGCTTTGTATGTCGCTTTAACACAATTGAGCTTATTATTCGACCCTAATGACTTTGAAAGTATGTTTTTGATTCCAGCTAGCTCGACAACTTTTCTTACTGGTCCGCCAGCGATAATACCGGTACCTTCACCTGCAGGTATAAGAAGCACTTTTGCACTTTTGAATTTAGATTCAATCCTGTGAGGTATGGTCTCACCATACATATTGATTTCCACTAGATCCTTCTTTGCTTTGGCTACAGCTTTTTTGATAGCTCCTTGTACTTCAACCGATTTACCTATTCCAACTCCTATCTTTCCTTTCTTGTTTCCAATAGCTACAGTTGCGCGGAATCTAAGTCTGCGGCCACCTTTAACTACACGTGTTACACGATCTATCTGTATAACTTCTTCTTCGAACTCTTTTACTTCCTTATGAGCGCCACGTTTATTGAAAGGTTTCTTTGCCATTATTTGTAATTATAGGGTGTAGGGTATAGGGTGTAGGGTATAAGGGGAGAGGGATGGAGTTAGAATGCTAGTCCGCTTTCGCGTGCACCATCAGCAATTGCTTTGACGCGTCCGTGGTATCTGTATCCGTTTCGATCGAAGACACACTCTTTGATCCCTTTGTCTTGTGCTAATTTGCCTATTTCCAGACCAACCTCTTTAGCTCGCTCAATCTTATTGCCTTTGTCTTTCTTAAGGTCAGATGTCGCACATATTACGGCTCCTGTTGTGTCGTCTATAAGTTGTGCGTATGTTGAGTTTATACTTCTAAATACGACCAATCTAGGTCTTTTCTCTGTTCCATTTACCTTTGCGCGTACACGCGCGTGTCTGTGGTGCCTCTTTGATGCGTTAGTCGATTTCATATGTATTTAACTTATTATAATTTGATTTATGCTCCTGCCGCTTTACCTGCTTTCCTTCGTACATGCTCACCTTCATATCTTATACCCTTGCCTTTGTAAGGCTCAGGCTTGCGGTATCCTCTGATGATTGATGCCGCATGACCAACTAGTTCTTTATTGATACCTCTAACTATGATTATGTTCTTTTTTTCAGCATCCATCTCTACCGTTACCCCCTCAGGTGGTGTGTACTCGACAGGGTGTGAATATCCTAAAGTTAGCACTAGCTTATTACCTTGTAATTGAGCCCTGTATCCAACTCCTACGATCTCAAGTCTCTTCTCAAATCCTGTTGAAACTCCTATTATCATATTGTTTAGAAGAGCCCTTGTTAATCCGTGCAGGCTTCTTGCGAAACTGTCGTCATTATCTCTCGACACAACGATGCTATCGTCTTTTATGTCTACTGTTACCAACTCATGAGGCGTCATCTTCAGTTCTCCTTTTGATCCCTTAACTGTTATTTCGCGATTAGCGCCTTCCGTAACTGTTACGCCGCTTGGTATTTGTACTGGTTGTCTTCCTATTCGTGACACGATATTGATAGTTAGTAGTTTGTAGAGTTTGTAGTCTAGTAGATCTCGCAGAGCAATTCTCCTCCTATGTGCTGTTTTCTAGCCTCGTTATCATCCATAAGACCTTTTGAAGTTGAGATGATAGACATTCCGAGTCCTTCAAGGACTTTTGGTATTTCGCCTCTCTTGATGTAGATCCTTTGCCCCGGCTTGGAAATCCTTTTTAAATGCAGTGGTTCCGCTGTCTTTGGCAGAGACACTTCGAGTTCACGGAATTTCCCGGTTTTAACAACTTTAATCTCAGTTACATAACCTCTCTTTTGAAGCAGATTAAGAATGTTGTTTTTGAAATTCGAGTAGGGGACAGTCAACGTCTCTTTTTTCACTTTTGAAGCGTTTCGTATCCTGGTTAGAAGGTCTGCTATTGGGTCTGTATTCATTATATTAGGACTTAGGATTTAGTTTGTTGTGATTACCAGGATGATTTTTTGACTCCCATGATCGCGCCTTGCTGTACTAACTCACGGAAACAAATTCTACATACACCGAATCGCCTCATATAAGCCTTTGGTCTGCCACAATTCTTGCATCTATTGTAAGTGCGTGTAGGCATTTTAGGCTTTTTGCCTTGATTCACAGCTCTTGTATGAGCTTTTTGTCTATTCTCGCATTTTACTATCAATGATGTTTTTGCCATTTTGAGTCAGTAGTTATTATTTCTTTTCGTCAGGACTTTTTACTTCATCCTTGAAAGGGAAGCCAAGGCCTTTTAGAAGCAAATATCCTCTGTAGTTGCTGCCTGCATTTGTAGTGATGGTGATCTGTAGTCCGTGTGGTCTTTCCAAATTCTCATGACTTATTTCTGGGAAGATGCTGCAGTCTTTAATACCCAATGTGTAGTTGCCTTTGCCGTCGAATCCTTTGACACTAATACCTCGGAAGTCTCTTGTCCTTGGCAAAGCTATGTTCACGAGCTTGCTTACGAAGTCATACATCCTTTTCTTTCTAAGTGTAACGCTGACTCCAACAGGCATACCCGCTCTTAATTTGAAGTTTGATATAGCTTTCCTAGCATTTGCAGTTACCGGCTTTTGGCCAGATATGTCCGTAATGTTTGCCAATATTGGTGTGAAATCTTTTCCTCCATTCTTGATATATGTTCCTATGCCGACATTAATCTTAACTTTCTCCATCTTTGGAGCTGACATTTTGTTCTTTATGTTAAGAGCAGTCATTAGTTCTTTTAGAACGTCTTTCTCGTATGTCTCCTGCAGTGTTGATTTCTTGTTAGCCATTGTTACTTAAAATGTAGATAGTAGATGATAGAATGTGAACAGTTATTGTTTCTTCTTGGATTTTGCTTCTACCGGCTGGTCAACCGATTCGCTGCATTTCTTGCAAACCCTTCTCTTCTTCTTGTCTGCGCCTATAACGTATCCGACTCTTGTTGCCTTCTTGCACTGCGGACAAATTACTTTTACGTTTGATGCGTCGATTGGTGCTTCGAATTGAATTATTTCTCCTGCTCGCGATGTAGTCTTTTTAATGTGTCTTTTCTTTACGTTCACTTTTTCCACTACCACAGAGCTGTTTTTCTTCATAGTACGCATTATTTTCCCAGTTTTACCTGCGTCTTTGCCTTGTATTACTACTACGTTGTCTCCGGTTTTAAGTTTCATCTTTGTAAGGGTTGTAGAATTTTATAGTTTAGGGCTAGAGTACGTCTGGTGCCAGAGATATGATCTTCTGAAAACCTTTGTCTCTTAGCTCTCTTGCGACCGGTCCAAATACACGAGTTCCTTTTGGCTGCTTGTCTGCATTTACGATCACTACTGCATTGTCGTCAAATCTTATCACTGAACCATCTTTTCTCTGAGTTTCTTTTCTTGTTCTTACGATTACCGCTTTCTCTATAGATTTTTTCTTAACTATTCCTCGTGGTGCAGCTTTTTTTACAGCTACAGTGATAACATCACCAATACCTGCATAACGCCTCTTTGAGCCACCAAGCACTTTGATGCACATGACTTCTTTTGCGCCAGTGTTATCTGCTACTTGTAATAATGTTTGTGCTTGAATCATTGTTAGGACTTAGGGTGTAGTGGATAGGGTTTTAGTTTGTCTCGCTTACGGTTTCTTTCTTTTCAGTGCTTTTTTTCTCTGTTGTCCACCTCTTAAGCTTTGAAATAGGACGTGTCTCATAAATCGTAACAGTGTCGCCTATATTACACGTATTGCCAGGGTTGTGTGCGTAGAATTTTTTGCTAACCATGTATCGCTTTTTGTACTTCGGATGAGATTTATACGTTACTACCGCTACTGTAATAGTATCTTTCATCTTGTTGCTTGTAACTGTTCCTGTTTTAGTTCGCATAATTTTTAGGACTTAGGGTTGTAGGGTATAGGGTTGTAGTTTTGATTATTTTCGCTCTGCATCTTCTTCCACTTTTTCGTTCTGTACGGTCAGTATTTGTGCTCTATATGCTTTGTAAGCTTGTGCCGTGTGAGATTTCTTGTCCTGATTAGTTTTCAGTGCTACTTCCGCCTCGGTTAGGCTCATAGTCGCTCTTCTAAACTCTTTATTCAGTTCGTCCGGTTTTAGTTTTCGTAATTCTTGTAGTGTAAGCATTGTCTTAGTTTATATCGTGAGATGAGATAAATTTTGTCTTGCATGGGAGTTTGTGGCCTGCGAGGCGCATAGCTTCTCTTGCTGTTTGTTCGTCTATACCTTCCATTTCGAATATTACTGTTCCTGGTTTTACTAATGATACGTACTTTTCCACATTACCTTTTCCACTTCCCATCGGTACTTCCGCTGCTTTCTGAGTAATAGGCTGATGAGGGAAAATTCTAATCCATATTTTCCCACCTCTCTTGATATATCTTGTCATTGCTCTTCTTGCAGCCTCTATCTGCCTTGAAGTTATTTCCGCCATCGTTTGCGCTTTGATCGCGTATGATCCAAAAGCTATCTTGTTGCCTTTTTGGGCTACGCCTTTGAATGCGCCCCTTAATCTGTGTGATTTCCTGTATTTTAGCTTCTTTGGTATTAACATTTGATAGTCGGTAGTGTGTAGTTAGTAGTTGGCTTTCTCTGTTCTATGATGTCTTTTTCCTTGGCGCTTGTCTCTTAGGCCCTCCGTGGGCAGGTTCCGCGGCTTTGTCTACTAGCGCTTTTGAGTGCGGATTAACCGTTCTTTCCAGGTCCTTTTTGAAGATTTCTCCTTTGTAGATCCAAACCTTGAGTCCGATAGCTCCATAAGTTGTCCTTGCAGTAGCGGTTCCGTAATCTATATCGGCTCTAAATGTGTGTAGTGGGATTTTTCCTTCTGAGAAAAATTCTCTTCTTGATATTTCAACTCCGTTCAAACGTCCTCCTGCTAGTATCTTGATGCCTTGAGCTCCTCCCTCCATGGCTCTTTGAATTGCCATTTTGGCTGCCCTTCTGTAGGAGATTCTTCTTTCGATTTGTTTTGTTATCGACTGAGCTACTAATGTAGCGTCTAGGTCCGGAGCTTGTATTTCTGATACGTTTATCTGGAAACGATTTCCGAATTTATTTTCTAATTCACCACGTAGCTTGTCGATATCTTCTCCCTGTCTTCCTATGATCACGCCAGGCTTTGCACTATATATATTGATAGTAGTCTCGTTTGCATTTCTTAAGATTTGCACTCTTGATATTCCGCAATCTTTCAAGCTATCCAAGATGTATTTTCTTACCTTTATATCTTCGTGGAAGAGCTGTGTGTATTTGCCTTTTCCAGCATACCAACTAGAATCCCATCCTCTGATGATACCGATTCTCTGAATTTTTGGATTAACTTTTTGTCCCATGCTTAAATTAGTTTTTAGTTAGTAGTGAGCTCTTCTTTTTCCACCTTCTCCGCTTTTTCCTCTGCGACTGCTTCCTTCTTCGCTACCTTCTTTTTCTTGTCTTCGCTTATCTTTACATCAACCTTAACAGTTATGTGCGAGTTCCTTTTTAGAATTGGGTGCGTGCGTCCTCGTGATGCAGGCATGCTTCTCTTGTAAGTGGCTCCTTCCGTTACAATGATCTCTTTTATATATAGCGTGCTCTTATCTTGTTTGAAATTGTTTGTTGCGTTAGCTGCTGCTGATTTAATCACTTTTGCTAGTATCGCTGCTCCTTTCTTAGGGGTAAACTTCAGTAGATTCAATGCCTCATTGACATTCTTTCCACGAACCAACCCAGCTATTAGATTAGCTTTTTTTGGTGAGATTCTGGTTTGCCTCAGTACTGCTTGCATTTAATTGATTTAGATTATTTGGCTTTTCCTCCGTGTCCTTTGAATTTCCTTGAGTATGAGAACTCTCCTAATTTGTGTCCAACCATGTTCTCTGTTACGAATACCGGTATATGCTCTTTCCCGTTATGCACTGCGAATGTGTGTCCTACGAACTCCGGAGCAATGACGCACGCCCTAGACCAAGTCTTGATGACTCTCTTGTCTCCTGCTGTATTCATTTGCTGTACCTTCTTAAGCAGTTTGGGGTCTACGTATGGTCCTTTTTTTGAGCTTCGTGACATATTTTTTAGGGTATAGGGTATAGGGGTTGCAGGGTCGTGCTTTTTACTTCTCGATTACGTCTCGTCCTTTGCGGTCTTTGACTCTCCATTTGTTCGTAGTCTTCCTCTTCCTTGTCTTGAAACCAAGAGCTGGAAGCCCCCAAGGTGTCTTAGGGTGTTTCATACCGATTGATGTGCCTCCTTCTCCACCTCCATGCGGGTGATCGCAAGGGTTCATAGCTTTACCTCTGACTTGCGGCCTTTTACCCATCCATCTCTTTCGGCCAGCTTTGCCAATTTTGATATTGCCATGCTCCGTGTTGCTGACTTGTCCGATTGTAGCAAAACATCCTTTCGATACGAAGCGGACTTCTTTTGAAGGCAATTCAACCTGTGCATATTTGCCATCCAAAGAAACCAACTTTGCGCTTGACCCAGCAGTCCTGCAAATTTGACCGCCTTTCCCTTCGAATAATTCTACGTTATATATTGCGAAGCCAGGAGGTATATTGTCTATTCTGACCCTGTTTCCGACTTTGATCTTCGCCTTTTGTGCGCAGATTACTACTTCACCTTCCTTAATGCCATTTGGAGCCAAATGATATCTCTTATCACCGTCTTTGTAAGTTACAAGCATGATGTAAGCGGTTCTATTCGGATCGTACTCTATCGACGTAACAGTCCCTTCTATATCCATCTTTGCCGTTCTGTCAAAGTCCATGATACGTATCCTTCTCTTGTGTCCTCCACCCTGATGCCTAACCGTTAGTTTGCCCTGTGAATTCCTGCCGGCATGCTCTTTCTTTGTCTTGGTAAGCCTTTTTTCCGGAGACTTTCCCTTAGTTAATTCTTCGAAAGTATACTGAGAATAATTTCTTCGCGGATTTGATACTGGTTTTACTTTTTTGACTGCCATGTTAGGACTTATGATTTAGTACGTAATATGTTGTCTTTACTTAACCGTCTTCAACTTATTGAATTCGAACTTTTGGCCTGCTTTCAGAGTCACTATGACTTTCTTCGACTCAGGCCTTTTCTCCATCTCTTTGCGGCCTTTGCCCCATCTTGATTTTGATGGAACCCTGACGGAATTTACTTTTATCGCATCTACTCCGTATAGCATTTTGAAGGCTCTCTTGATATCTATTTTCGTAGCCTTAGAGTTGACTACAAGCGTATGCTTGTTTGATTGCTCCGCCCTGGAACTCTTCTCTGTGGCTACCGGCTTTTTGATGACTTGTGAGAAATCCATAATTGTTATTCTTTAGGTTCTTCTTCTATTGTTTCCACCTTAGCGCTTCCTAGGAAAACATCTTCCAACGCCTTGAAAGCGTCCTGAAGGAACATGATATTCTTGTATTTTAGCACTTTCTCTACGTTCAAGTTCCTTGCTTCGATTGTTTCGGTACGAGGAAGGTTGCTTGCAGCTCTGTAAACCGTCTTGTCTGCTGCCGGAGTTACTATAAGTAATGTTTTCTCAATAGGTAGTTTTGCTATCAGTTCCGCCATAAGCTTGGTCTTAGGCTCTTTGTCGTACTTTTCCAGTGCAAGGATGTCGCCGCTCTTAGCCTTGGTTGATAATGCCGAGAACAGAGCGCTACGCTTTTGCTTCTTTGGCATATTCTTGCTGAAATTCCTGTCGTTCCTTGGTCCGAATACGACACATCCACCTCTGTGATGTACATTCTTTGTTGATCCCTGCCTTGCTCGGCCAGTACCCTTCTGCTTAAAAGGTTTCGCGGTAGTAGTACTTACTTCTCCTCTAATCTTTGTGTGAGCGATAGGCCTCCTTCTATTAGCCTGTATCATCACAACAGCTTGATGCATCAAATCATCGTTGATCTTTGCTTCAAAAATCTCTTTATTTAGGGTCACTTCGCCCTTCTCTTGACCGTCCTGACTGTATAGTTTAGCTTTTGCCATTTTTATGAAAGTTTTCTGATGATTACAAGATTGTTCTTCGCTCCGGGGATTGGTCCCTTTATACCTATGATATTCTTGTCAGCATTTATGTATACGACCTGAGTATTCTTGACTGTAACTTGCTCGTTACCCATTCTTCCTGCCATCTTCTTGCCTTTGTGGATTCTTCCTGGCTTGGCACAAGTTCCCACTGAACCCGGTTCTCTCTTGTGATGTGATCCGTGAGACATAGGGCCTCGACTGAAATTGTGTCTTTTGATTGTGCCCTGAGTACCTTTACCTTTTGACGTGCTTGTTACTTTGACGCCTTCGTTCTCTTCAAACATGCTTATATTCAAGACATCGCCTTGTTTCGGTGCGTTTTCTTCTGCTACACGGAACTCCTTAAGGTGGTAAAACTTCCTGTTCTTAGTAGGTCTAGACAACTTACTAAATCCCAGGACTACCGCCGGATATCCGTCTTTCTCAGTTGTTTTCACTTGAACCACTTCGTTTGGTTCGCACTCAACAATTGTTAGAGGGATCACGCGACCGTCATCTTGAATGATGCGAGTCATACCTATTTTTCTGCCTAATATTCCAGGCATTTTCGTATTGGTTAGTACTTATTAGTACGCAGCTGATGGAGTTGGGCTTTTGTTCTTGTTCCCGTGTGGGAGCCTCGTCCATGCTTCTAACGTGCAAAATTTAAATGTGCGCAGGTAATCTATAGATTTAGACTTCCTTAGTCAAGGGGAATTTTATTTTTATCTTTCACTGCTTTTTATTATTGTATCTCGCTAGGGCATCGCCACTTCGTGGCTGCTGAGTCGCTCGATACAATAATAAAACTTATGTTTATTCCTCGCTAGGGCATCGCCACTTCGTGGCTGCTGAGTCGCTCGATATAATAATAAAACTTATTTTTATTCCTCGCTAGGGCATCGCCACTTCGTGGCTGCTGAGTCG
>MNZJ01000029.1 GCA_001873565.1 Candidatus Peregrinibacteria bacterium CG2_30_44_17
GGGTTGTTCTCAAAAGTACATGCACCCGGACCATATACTACAGTCGTATCCGTTCCGTCCGAGCACAGAATATTCTCGCCGTTCGCCGTGCGGATGCGGACTTCGAGGAGGCTGCCGTCGAAGGTTGTATCACCTTGAGCGTATAGTGGGATGCTTACGGTGTTGCCGTAGTAGAGTCTGTTCCAGTTGCAGGCGTCGTCTTCATCCATTCCGGCGGTACATGGGATTTGAAAAGTGATGTTAATGACGAGATTTTCGGCGAGAACCGAAGTGGCAGAAATTACTATGCTTATATTTACCATGGCAAATATATACGTTACGATGCCCCTGGCAATATACATTTCGGATATGTTTGGAACGCAGCCGGTCATGATTTAAATTCCGCGTTGTGGGGTGGCAGTTTCGAACAACTTGGTGGTGCCGACGACTTCTACGATCAAAAAATGGTTATTGATGGTTATATAAAATATAACTATGATACCTACGATAATTAACGATCAAATGTTAAAGAAAATATCCAACAAACCTATAGCTAGTTTTATTACTATATATCTGCTGCTTTTATTGTGTGGCGTCAATTATTTCTATATCGGATTTGGATTATGGAATTACCAACTTGATTTTGTCGGTATCGTAATTCTGGTTTTCCTGGCAGCGTGGATGTTCATTGTCTCTATCAAGCATGTCAAAGAAATGGAACTACTATCTGTATTTTCCATGGTATTTTCTGTTTTATTGATTCTTATGTTACTTGTTTACGGATTTTTATACCACTCGCAGTTGTACCATGTAGAGACTATTGAAATGACGGATAATGTTGTCGTCGAAGTCTATGTTAATAATATAACTGATCGATATACGCTACTTGCGAGAGATAGATTTTTTCTTATGTTTGGGTTCAGCAAAGGAATATATTCTTTCGTAAGAGGTCCTCAGTATCGTGATATCCCTTTGGCTGAAAAATATAATGATGAAACATTGATTGTTTACGAAACGCCATCCGGTATGTTTTTTGATATAGCTGATATATCTTCGAATAGTCCATGTCTCATCCCTTCCGACTCCGGAGAAGATTATGATTTTTGTAAGTTTGACGAAGTCGTCATGTTGCCGTTTGAATTTGGCAGATTTATCGTTGTCGGATATTAGGAAGGTTTCTTCCAAGAGGCTCCTGTATAATGATTAAATTTTTATGACTAAGAATAAAAGAACCATAGTTGCTTTGAGCTTTGAAGAATCAATCACCAAAGAATGCCTAAAGGATAGGAGTTGCTACGAAGAGACTACGGGAAAACTCCTTAATTCCGAGACACAAAATTGATCGGGCTACTACTCCATCTCTCCTTCCAAGAGCCACTCGCGCGCTTTTGTGATTTTTACATTTACCAGTTCTCCGCGCCATTCCTTGCCGCCGTCGAAGTCTTTTATATGTACTTCTTTGTATTCGCGGCTTCTTCCCATCAGATCGCCTTCGCTTTGTTTTTCTATAAGGACTTCCAGTTTTCTTCCGACATACTTCTTGTTGTTTGCTGTCGAAGTTTTCCTAAGCAGGTCGTTGAGTTTGTGCCATCTTTCCGCCTTTGTCTCGTATGGTACGTCGTCAGCAAGCTTCTTGTCCGCGAATGTGCCTTTGCGCGTTGAATATCTTGATATGTAAGCCATATCGAAGCTGATTTTTTCGAACATGTCGTATGTTTCCTGGAATTCTTCCTGCGTTTCTCCGCAAAATCCTACGATTATGTCTGTTGAAATTGCGCACTTCGGTACTTTCGTGCGGATTTCATCAATCATCTTTTCGTATGCTTCTTTTGTGTATGGTCTGTTCATCCTGCGCAAGACTGAGTTGGAACCGGATTGCACAGGCAGGTGGATATACGGACAGGCTGTCACCAGGCTGGCAATGGTGTCTATCAGCTCTTTGGAGAAATCCGCTGGATGAGGAGACGTGAAACGCAATCTGCTTAATCCTTTCGTGCTTAATTTGTCTACCTCGCGTAGCAATTTTGCAAAATTCACCCCTTTGAACTGTCCGCTTTCTTTGTCGGCATGGCTAATCCCGTACGAGTCTACCGTTTGCCCTAGAAGAGTGATTTCTTTTGCGCCGTTTTCTACAAGCTTTTCGCATTCTGCCAGTATGTCAGCCATAGGTCTGCTTTTTTCGCGTCCGCGTGAATATGGAACTATGCAGTAAGTACAGAATTTGTCGCATCCTGTCATTATCGGTACGAAAACTTGATACTTATTTGATACTTTTGGATTTATTTCGAAATATTTCTCTAAGCTTCCACCTGCATCTTCTATCGCCCACTTAGGATTGAGGATAGTTAATGCTTCGCCCAGCTCCCCCATGTTCTCGGGGCGGAAAGCGACGTCCAGTTTTTTGATTTTCTTCACTATTTGGTCCTCTTTGCCACTCTTCACCATGCAGCCTGTAAGAGCTACTATTTGGTCGTCTTTTGTATTGCGTATATCGCCGTAAACTTTGTTCTCCGCTTTCTGTTTGACGCTGCAGGAATTGAACACAACCAAATCGGCATCTTGCTGCGTCTCGGTTTCGGCAAAACCGTAGCTTTCAAGCAAAGTCTTAAGCCTTTCGCTGTCAGAGTAGTTCATCTGACATCCGTAAGTTTTTATAAAGTATTTCATGGCTTTAGATCCTGTGCAGTCTGAAAATTTTGGCTGCAATAATATATGGGAACTGCGTTATTTTGTCATTGTACTCTGCTGCGTACTCTTCGAATTTTTTAGTGCTTTCATCTATAAAGACCTGCAAGTCTTTGCGTAAGTCTTTTTCCGCCTCAAGAAATCCTGTGTCGCGTTTTATATCCTCATGTTCCCGAGCAACAGCGATCATAGCCGCAATTGCATTCCCAAGCTGTTCTTCGAGCTCGATTCTTGTGGTTTTATCTATTTCAAATTGCATAAGTTCCGCCCTCTTATCTTTGAGAGCTTTCCATCTAGAGTCATCTATACGCGCCGTTTCTAGCAGATACGGCACTGTGTCGCGTCTTTGTATCCATATCTTATCAAGCTCATCCCATGCTGCATCTACTTTGGTTTTATAGCTCGACAATACATTGAGCATTGTAAATACAAACAGCACCGCCAAAACTATAATTGTAATCGATATTATTAGTACGTTTGTCATATTTATTTGTTGTTTAGTGCTTTGTTTCTAACTTCGAGCAGTTTTCTGGCTATATCGAACGGATCGTTAATATTCTCGATAAAGAAAACCCTCTTATGAGAGGCTGTGTGTATCTCCAGATTGCCATAATGCAGCAGTGTACTTAATATTCCTTTTTCAATCCCCTTCACGTCCTGTATCTGACCCAAAGTGCTTTCCGATACCGTTCGTTCCATGAATGCCACCTGGTCGAGGTTAATCACTCTCTTATTTGTAACAATGATCAGGTCGAGTTCTTCGTTAAGCCATTTGATGTATATAATCAGAAGTGCATAGAGCAAATACACAAGAAATGCCAGCGTCATTACCGTCCTACTCTGATTGAAAAAATCAGGCCAATATGCGATAAACGCACTAAGCAGCATCATTGCCGGAATTACACACAGCATAAGCGTGACAACCGCTATTTTGATGTCCATTACCCAATGTTTTCTAACCAGGAATTCTATTCTCTCGCCTTCATGTTGCCCTGGAAACTTCATAATCCGTTTGATTGTTACCTGCTAGCATTTTTAGCCTTTGTTGTTGGCGTTCATGTATATAATCCCTCTTCGCATTGTTAATTTTTCTAAAAAACTTTTCCGGATCACCAATCGCATTAATTATCATCGGCTGTATCATGGTTGGCACAACGACGACAAGTTTACCATAATTAAGCAAATTTGGGATTATCCCATGTTGGATTTTTTTAATATCCTGAATTTCATGCAAGTCCACTACGTCTTTATCATCTTTGATGTATATACTCTTCTCTAAAATAATGACCCTAAAGTTCGTTATTACTATAATCCCCAAAAAATAGTTCAGGAAACCGGTGAAAATATGGTGAAGCCATACCGTCATCGCAACAACAGCTGCAATCATCAATTCCCCTATATGAGCTACTTCTTTGAGATAGACCGCCACAAAGATCAGCGCACCGAATACGAGTGTGAAGGCAATGATCTCTATAAACAGATATATCTGAGTTATCCAATGCTTGCGCGTGTAATACACGACCACCTCGCTTCTCTGTTGCCCTTTGAAATGTCTATCTGTGTTGTCGGTAGTCATGCCTCGATAGTTAGGAAAAACAGCCCCATCGTGATCCCGGCCCACGCTACGGTTGTTACTGCATAAAGGACGAGCACGTAACGTATTCTTAAAAAACCCCATAGCTTGCTGTATTGCTCTCGGGGTAACTCATAACGTTTTATATAACGGATCATCAGCCATATTGTAATAGCTGTGAAGATTATTGAGACGATATGTATTCCCGCAAGCCAGAGCATCGCTTGATTGTTTTTAGGTATGCGTTATATGTGATTTTTGCTGAGTTTTCCCAGTTGTATTTCTCTTTCAAATCAACTTTTGGTGTTTGCGGATTTTTCATGAATTGTCTGAGTATCTTTAGTGACTTTTTGTCATCATTGAGTGGCAAGAAAACCGCATAATCTCCGTATAATTCTCTGTGTACAGGGATGTCCGATGTGATGACAGGGGTTCCAACATAAGCTGCTTCCAAGAGTGGCAGATTGAATCCTTCTTTTTCTGAGATGTTAATGAGCGCTTTCGCATTCTTGTAAAGTGCGCTGAGCTCTTCTTCATTCAGGAAGCCTGTCTTTAGTACATTTACGCTACTCTCTTGGCTGCTTTTTTGCAAGTTGTACGAGTCGTATAATTTGCCACTATCCAGCTTGCCTCCGGCAAGAATCAAGGTCAGATTCGGCTCCTTAAGTTGAGACACCAGACTTACGAGTTTTTTTACATTCTTCCTAGCGTCATATCCGCCTACATAGAGGAGGTAGTTGGTGGTAGGTAGTTTGCATTCGGTAGTTGGATTTTTATAACTATCCGAAACCGCTTCGTAGGTTACAGTTATTTTGCTTGGATTTATGCTGAATTGCTTCGCGAAATCATGTTTCGTCGTCTCTGATACCGCTATAAATTGAGGCGCTTTTTTTAGAGCCTTGCCGGTTAACCAAAAATATATCTTAGACCGTATCTTCTTCCTGTAGCGCTTGTCTTGCCACGGGATGATATCGTGAATCGTCGTTACTGATGGCACCGCAAGTCCTCGTATCGGATAAGCAGGGTATGTAAAGTGAACCACGTCGAATTTTTGAGAATTGAAAAAACGCCTAAGTTGGCAGTGTTCCCAAAATCCTTTCTTTGGGCCGCCGAAAAGAAGCCACTTCTTTTCGGGAATAATTTTGACGCATACATTCTGCGGGAAGTCGTGGTCGATTTTTTGTCTAACAACAAGCGTGAAATTGTCGTTTGGATTTATCTCTGCAAGTTTGCGAAAAAGACTTCCTGTATACTGACCTATACCCGCCACCCTCTTCTCCAAAAAGCGTGCGTTAACTCCTATCTCCATAAGACATTAGTATTTTAACGATTTCCTTAGTTGGGCTTTCGTATATCTCCTTGTTCGTAGGTCGTCTTTTGAATGCTGATACTTCTTCAATGGCGGCAACAAGATTTTTAGATGTGAAATTTTCGTTTTTTATTATCTTGTGACGGCGTTGATCCTTTTGCCTGAAATATTTTGCGTTTTGCTCCTGATCGCCTCGTGTATTTTTGCTAGGTAGCGGCACTATCACCGCTGGCAAGCCAAGAGCCTCTATCTCAGCTAAGCTGTTTGCTCCCGCTCTGGATATGACAACATCAGTGATTGCGTATAGATCTGCTAATTGCTCATTCACGTATTCGAATTCGATATAGGACTCCTGTAATTTATCCAACAAGAAATTTGATAAAACTTTTCCCGATTTGCCATGTCCGCATATGTGTATTATCTGGTATCTTGGTATGAGCTGCGTCATAGCTGACCAAAGTGTATTGTTGATTTTTACTGCCCCGAGACTACCGCCCATCGCAAGTATAACAGGTCTGCCGTCATTGAATCCTGTCAGTTCGTACCCTGTTTTTTTGTTCCCGTCTAAAATCCCATCCCTTATCGGAGTGCCTACGTGGAGGACCTTCTTGCGCTTACGTTTGCTGAAAAACTTGCCTGTGTCTTCGTATGATGTGAGTATTTTTTCCGCAAAACTGCCGGTTATTTTTGTTGCCAACCCCGGATTTGCATCCGATTCGTGTATTACGATCTTCTTCCTCAATAGCGCTCCTGCGAGCACTACCGGCACCGCGACATAACCACCTTTTGAAAAAATCACATCAGGTTTGAACTTGTTTATAATTCGCACCGATTGCAAGAAACCAATAGGTATTTTGAAAATATCCACAAGATTCAAGATCGACATATATCTCCTTAATTTCCCGGTGTGTATCGCTTCGAATTTTATATGGTTTGTCCGAACCAATTCGCGATCGATATCGTTTTTCGAACCTATGTACAGGATGTCCGCATTACGCCCCTTGAGCCTATCTGCTATAGCGATGTTGGGTATAATGTGGCCTGCCGTGCCGCCTCCTGTTAGAAGTATACGCATGGTCTGTTGTGTGTTTTGAGATATTTAGGAGCACTCCCATCGCCATCATCGTTGTTACCAGTGACGACCCTCCGTAACTGATAAACGGCAACGTTATGCCTGTGATTGGGAAGAGCGAGATATTTACCAAAATGTTTACAAAAGCTTGCACTACTACCCATGTTGTCATCCCCGCCGCCAACATCATAGCAAATTTATTCGGTGCGTGGTTTGCTATCTGATAACCGCGATATCCTATAACCGTATATGCCAATACAACAACCATAATACGGAAGAATCCAAGCTCTTCCGCTGAGGCTGCAAAAATGAAGTCATCAGATGCCTGAGGCAACCAATATGACTTCTGTATTCCTTGCGTCAGTCCCTTGCCCCATGGGCCTCCACTGCCTATGGCTATCTTTGCTTGTTCCGATTGCCAACAGTAATCTTCGCTGCATGTTTCATCCGGGAACAAGAATGCTTTGAACCTGTTTTGCAAATAGTCAGCTCCTGCAACTGCTATTAGAGAACAAAAACCTGCTATTAGAGCGCCTACCAATATGTGTTTGATCGGAGCTCCGCCCAAGAAATACATGACTGTCGCAATAGATGCCAAGACCAGAGTCGAGCCAAGGTCAGGCTGAGCAACGACAGGCAATATAAGAAGCCCAGCTATCACGCAGAATGCAAAAAACCCGTTCCTCCAGTCATTGAGTCCGTCACGCGTCTGCATCTTCTTATTGATCCATGTCGCCATATACGCTACGAGTCCGAATTTCGCTATCTCGGATGGCTGTATCGAGCTTAGAAATGGCAAATCCACATTGATCCAGCTACGCGCAATCGTGTTGTTTGCAGTGCCAAAAACAAACACAGATATAAGCAGCAGGATGGAGACTATGTAGATACCTGGTGCGATTTTTTGCCAGAATTTATAGTCCGTCCTAAGCACGATCAAGAAGGCTATTATACCAACTATCACCCTGGTAAGATGTTTTTTGAGTATTAAATAGCAATCTACTGCGGCATCACTACAGTTTGGGTATGCAACGTCTGGCGCTGACAGCTGTATAGACTTAGGCACACCAATACTCGTTATCATTACTATTCCAACGACGATTAACACAAAAACTGTTATGAGAAGTATCTGGTCGATTTGGTGGTATCCCTTGCGCATTTATAAGCTGAAAGTGATTTTTGTTTGGCAAAAATTGCCTCCTCATATTAAAGAGCCCTCTGTGAAAGTCAATCAACTACTGCAAAATGAAAGGGAGAAATTTATTGGGGCGTGTTACCCAGATAATTTGGCTTGGTCCAATCCTGTCTGCACTGCAGTCTGTCGGTAGCTTCCTTGTCTGCGTCTATAAGCTCTTGCTGCGGATCAGGTGTGTCGAGCCCTGTAAAGAATGTTGCCGTGCGTAGACCTCCCAGTGCAACTCTATCCAGTAGGCCCAAGACTCCTCTGTTGTTTCTGTAAGAAGGCCTGATATTACCTTTTGCATTCTTCTTAATATCCACGCCGGCCAATGTCAGCATCGGATCACCGATAGTCATAACTGCCGACTTAGCAGTGCCCTTTATAGAGGAATGCCATATTTCTTTGATCGCTTTTTTTGTCTTATCTAGAAATGCTTCGTCGCTGCGCATTACACCGAAAGGTGCCAATACATTCGCTATCGCATTCCTTACTCCCATCATTCCAACTTTCAAAGCTTCGTCCAAAGTGCTTGTTGTCGCTTCCGGAGCCGTAGACATCGTCCCGAGCCCACGCCCAAATCTGTTAAAGCACTTCCCGGCAATAGAAGTCAGCCCAGAAGCAATGTTTCCCATAGGGTTCAGTACTCCTCTTTCATACCATCTGCCTGAAGGAGCACTTTCTTTCCAGATTAGCCTATTTTGTTTGAACATTTTGGGTTTTTGCATCGTGATATCTTTGAATTATACCACTTTTTACCACATCTTTCAAGTGCCTTGCTTTGAGTTTTAAGGTAGAATTGGCGCATATGATGACACCTGATATCAAAAACAAGATGATTGGACTTGGGCTTTTTTTGTCCGTGTTTGCTGTAGATTTAATAATCAAATACCTTGCTACCGATGGCGATTATCAGATTTTTGGAAGTTTTCTTGAGCTTTCGTATCACGAGAATACCGGTATCGCTTTTAGCTTGCCGATACCTATTTGGATCTCTTCTGTTTTGTCGGTTTTACTTCTTGGAGTTGGTTCCTACGCCGCCGGCAGGTATTTGAATTGGAATAAGTTGATGACGCCTGTGATTTTTGGCTTGGTTGCCGGAGGAGCTCTTGGGAATCTCTTTGATCGAGTTATGCATGGTTATGTTATTGACTATATTGCCATCTGGAAATGGCCTGTCTTTAACCTTGCCGATGCTGCGATTTTTGTCGGGGCAGTGTTGCTTGTCATCTTTTATGATAAAATCGCATTAGTAAAAAATAAAAAATAATCTATGGAATCCATTAAATCTGATTTTGGGCCTCGCAAAGTGCCTTTTTTGATCCTTGGTTTGCGTACTTTGGCTGGGCTGGGAGGTGGCATTGTGGGTACTGCAGTCTTACTAGTTGCCGTTTTTTTGGGCGCAAGTGTCCTGTCTTCCATTACAAGTGCCGAAGGTGCTGTGAATCCGCTTGTTATATTCGTCTTCATGGCTGTCGTCTTCTTAAGTAGCTGCCTTTCTAATGTTATCAGCACTTTGCTTATTGGACTTACAGATAGAGATAAATATAAGATGCTTTTTTCTACAATTTATCAGGTTTTCATAGTCAACTTGGTTACACTGATTCTAATGGCACCTGTTTATATTATCGTTTCCGGGTTTAGTGCCGAGATGATGGCTTATGTTGCCGCTTTGCAAATACTTATTACTATTGTTGCCAGCGCACTGATTTTGGAGATTCTGTCAGATGCGAAATATGCTCTTCTCGGGGTATATAGTGTGATTTTTGGCTTGGTTGCTGCCAGCGGTGTCAATTTTATTCTCTACAAAATGGCGGACGAGAATGGGACTATCCTGCTTTTTGCAGCTTTGCCTGTTATCTGGTTTATGCTTGGACTTATGAACGGACTTATAGGTATGGCATATAGGTTTGTATACGATGCTTATGGCGTCGATTTCCTAAGCAAATATATCAAATATGGTATGGATACCGAACCAAGCATTGAGGAAGAAGAGATTACCGAAAAAGACGTCCTCTCTATGAAAAAGGATGTCAAAGGCAGCGACTTCTTTGCGGGAAACGAGCCTAAGCCTAATTAAGCCTCAGTAATAGATTCTTGCATAACCTCTTTTGGAGCTTTTTTCCCCGTCCAGCCTTCGAAACACGCGTATCCTTGGTGCAGTAGCATCTCTTCCCCCGAGATCGTTAGCGCTCCGGCTCGTTTGGCATCTCTAATAAACTTGGTTTCCGATCCTCCGTAAATCACATCAAATGCTATTTGAGCGTACAGAAAAACTTCCTCTTTGACCGGAGACTTCTCAGGGTTCTCCAATCCTACGCACGTACAATTTATGATTATTTCGGCTTCAATAGGGTCTTTTGATGCTTTGAGTCCGAACTTCGTCGCCAGAGATTCGGCATGATCGTATGTCCTGTTAACGACTACCACATCAGCTCCTTGTTTTTTGAGCCCATAACATGCGGCTTTCGCAGCACCACCAGCTCCCACTATCATGACCTTCTTGTCTTTTAATTCCGTTCGCTTAAGAAGAGGCTCTATAATCCCGATCCAATCCGTATTCGTACCGACGAACTTGTCATTCTCCCGAAAAATCGTATTCACAGCTCCTATATCTTTTGCGATGTCGTCAGTTTCCACATAGTCCATCACAGCTTCTTTGTGAGGCATGGATATATTCAGTCCGTAAATATTCTCTTTGTATAGAATTTTCATAAAAGCACCCAAGTCCTCCGGCTTAACGTCAAAAGCTCTATATTCCGCATCAATTCCAAGTGATTTGAATGCGGCATTGTGCATTATCGGCGACAATGAGTGCGAAACCGGATGTGCAACGATACCGTATATATGTGTCATATTCATTTATGGTAGAGACATTCAATGACAGTATCAGCTTCCGCCGAACCGTCCTTTGAAAATCATGTCAATTCGTGAATTTATTTTTTCCCTAAGCTGGCAATACCTTTAAGCGCTTCCAACCCTTCTACCGGGACCATCCAAATGGTTGTATTGGATTGATCCGAAGAAAGATCGTTGATGGACTGAAGAGTCCTCAAATGAAGAGCTCCGGGAGACTGGGCAAGTGTTCTTGCGGCACTGGCCAGATTGTCCGCCGCTTGGACCTCTCCTTCCGCCTTGATAATAACAGCTCTCCTTTCCCTTTCAGCTTCCGCCTCTTTTGCAATTGTGCGCTTCATGTTCTCAGGAAGCAAAATATCTTTAAGCTCCACATTCTCAACCGTAATACCCCATGGATCCGTAAGTTTCTCCACTATATTCCTAATACTTATGGAGACCTCTTCCCTGTTCTGTAGAAGCTTGTCCAAAGTCGTCTCGCCAACTATGTTACGCATCGTCGTCTGAGCAAGCTGACTGGTTGCGTAATAAAAGTTCTCTACTTGTATGATCGCTCTTGATGCGTCGGAGACCTTGTAATAGATAACCGCGTTGATGTGAACCGATATGTTGTCCTTTGTAAGCGCTTCCTGATCCGGCACATCTACCGCTTTGACACGGATATCCACCTTCTGCATCGACTGAAAAATCGGGATCACGATGCGCCAACCCGGCATTTTTGTCCCCGAGTATTTACCGAGAGTGAACATTACGCCTCGTTGGTACTCGTTGATCTGCTTAATTGAGATCACCACAAGAATCATCACGATAACCAGGAAAGGACCAAAGATAAATCCTATGAGGGCTGCAAAGACGTCCATTTGTTTTTTTGGTTAAGTATTAACGCTTTTGAGTTTAGCCTAATACATGCCTCTTTGCCAAGGGAGTCTTTTCTCATTGGAAGATGAGCCTGAATGACCTGGATAGTAACTAAAGTATATCATGATAATGTGGGATGATAATATTGAATAGTTTTCTCTTTGCTTCTTTGAGATCTCTTGCTGCTTGGTTAGGAGTTTTCGCGGTTGCTTGTCTCTCCAGTTCTCCCACTATAACTCCAGGACGGAGATACTGCTTCCAATTATCCAGAGATTTCAGCTTCTGATATGGAGTCATGTACTTCGCTTGTGGATACGTGATCTTTCTCTTCCCATTTGGTAGTACTTCAACTTCAGGGGAAGCGCACGGTCTATGGAAATTGATATATGGCATTAAGTGTTCCCTGTAGAACTGGTTGATGCGCGTTGCAAAGGGCTGAGGGATGTGATGGTGAGTCATATGTTTTCTGATCACCGCGCCATTCTTTGTCTCTGCCAGGCCATTGTCATTGCTATGCCGTGGCCGTGATTTGGTCTGTTTCACATTCCATCGATTGAGAAACTCACGCACAACTTCATTGATATATTCACTACCATTGTCGCTATGGAAATTTATGATAGGAAAAGGGTAGAGCGTAAATGCCTCATCAAGAGCAGGCTCCACGCAAACTTCTTGCAAATTTTCAACCGCCAGCGGCACTTGCCATTGAGTTACCTCATCAACGCTGTTGATGTGGTATACCCCCTTTTTCCCGTTGCAATCACCCTGATGTACGGAATCGGTACGCAAAAATCCAGGCATGCCATTTGGCTGAGGCTTTTTGCGCTCACCGATTGGTACCTGTACAGATTTGGTTTTGTCATAGGTGGTTGAACAATCACGATACCGTCTTTTTCCTCTGAGACGGTACAGATGAGCTACGGATATACCGCTAAGACGTTCATACCGGTTATTCCCCAACTCATATTCAGTTCTCATTATTGAGATGGTGGCTGCTCCGTTGAGACGCTCATGAAGATTATCTGTTTCAGCAAGCAACTCAACATCATTCTGTGTATATTTTGCAGGGAAACAGTATCTTCTGTAGGGAATACAGACTGATATTCCTTCTCTGTATGCCTTTATATGGCGTGCGACCCGAGAGCGTGAGAGATCAGACATTTTCATAATATATACCCTCATTATTTGCTTCTCCGCCCGTTTGAGCGTTACATACTTGAAGCGTATGAGCGTTTTTCTAATCCACTGTGATCGCTCACTTCTCATCAGTGGTCGGAATGTGAATTCTGTAGATCCATCGAGAAATTTCCGAATTCCCCCGAGATTGCCTAATTGTAAATCGTTGAACATGATGACCATGGGGTTAGTTTGCACTATTCAGGTCATTCAGGCTCATCTTGTGTGAGAAAGTGCTTCCCCGTTCAGGCTCATCTTGCATGAGAGAAGACTAAGGGTTGCTTCAAGTCTCTAAAACTGGTATAATTTAATGATTTAAAAACTAAAAACACTCATATGAGCCTTCTACGATTCCTTGTCCCGCTAGCTCAGGCGGCATCTATTACAGATAAAAGCGGTGAAACAGCTTCCCAGAGCGAAGAAGCTGTAACATCTTTCTTGTCCTTCTTATGGGATAGGCTTGATAACTGGGTAGCTGCCGTAGTCGTCGTTGTCTTCTCTGTTTATTTTGCAAAAACGATCAAAAATTTAGTTGTTGATCGGGTTGCAGATAAGATGGGAGATGAACACGAAGAGATGCTCGTCCTGGTCGGTCGTTCTACTTATGCCGCCGTACTTACAGTCGGTATGACAGTAGGTCTTAAGGTTGGAGGAATAGACCTGACTGCCGTTATCGCAGCCGTAGGTTTTGGTATCGGTTTTGCTTTGCAAGACATCATTATGAACTTCATTGCTGGTGTAATTTTGCTTGCTACCAGACAGTTCACTATCGGAGACTTCATTGAGGTTAACGGAACTCTTGGGAAGGTAAAAGAGATCCAAGCTCGTGCTACGATTCTGCAGGCCCTAGATGGAACAAAAATCATAGTACCAAATGCGGACTTATTTAAGAATCAAGTTACAAGCTTTACAACGAACCCCTTTAGACGAGTTGAAATACCAATTGGGGTTGAATATCGAACCGATCTTAAGAAGGCTACGAATGTAATGTTGGCTGTTTTGCACTCTCATGCGAAAATTCTAAAGCAACCTGCTCCTGCAGTTATTCTTGATGAATTTGCCGACAGTTCTATTAATTTCAAAATTAGGTTTTGGGTTGAATCGAAATCCAAATGGATTCAGATCAAATCTGACATTATACAAATGCTCAAATCGGCTTTGGACCAGGCTGGCATCAATATTCCATTCCCAATCAGAACACTTGTTTTTGATCGAGATACAGAGAGTGCTGTCATTCCTACTTACAATATGACGCAAGAAGAGATGAAGCAGCACAAGATTGAACAAATCCAAGCTCAAGAAGACCAGGCTACAACAGATTCTGCAAATACAGCCTTGCAAGCCGAATATGCGCATGGAGACTCTCATACCGAACATGTCGACTTAGAGACTCTTGAAGAGCAACATGCTGCGGCAGAAGCTGCGGCTGTTCAGGAAGCAGAGAACAAGGCGCAGACAGCAGAGGGTATTCAGCAGTCAGTAGTTAGTAGTAGTGAGGGTGAGGCTCAAGGCACAGATAGCAAGACACAGAGAGCAGAGGGTATGCCGCAAGAAGCTGTTACTCTGCCACAGCCTATCCCTACGGAGCCTGCCGCTACTCAGGAAGCGCAGAGCGAGGCTCAAGGCACAGATAACAAGACACAAATAGCAGAGACCAAGGCGCAGACAGCAGAGGGTATTCAGCAGTCAGTAGTTAGTAGTAGTGAGGGTGAGGTGCAAGGCACAGAGAGCAAGACACGGGCAGCAGTCAGTATTTCGCAGGAAGAAGCTGCTACTCTGCCACAACCTATCCCTGTAGAACCAGTTGCTACTACAGATAACAAGACACAGACCACAGAGAGTGGTGAACAGTTGGTAGGAGGTGGTAGTAGTGATGCTACTCCACAGCCACAGTCTACCGAGCCTGAAAAGGTTGATGCCACCGTTACAATCGCTCAAGTAGAGCCTCAGCAGTTGGCTACCGTTCCGGTTGCCGCTACCGAAGATCCTAAGCCGCCAACAAGTGGTGATATAGACGGCTCGGCTTTCTTGTCAGGACAGTAGGGAGTAAAATCTGCTCATGGAAGTTATCACCGAAGACAAGGTTAGAGCTTTGATTCCTGTTAGGGAACCCGCCTCTCACAAAGGCGAAAACGGCAGAGTTCTTTTGATTAGTGGCCACAGTGAGTTTCCAGGTGCTACCGTTCTTGCCGGGATGGGTGCTCTGTATAGTGGAGCTGACTTGGTTCGTATTCATGCTCCCGATGACAATGTGTCTACTATTCGTAGCTACTGCCCGGAATTCATTGTCAGGGGTTTCGGTGGCGATGTTTTTTTAAAAAATCACTTGCCCGAAATTGCCGACTGGATCTCTGAATCCGATGTTATTGTTGTTGGCATGGGGTCTAAACCCGAACCCGAATTTCTAAAAGCTATCACTCAGCTTTTGGCTGCAGACAAGCTGTTTGTTCTTGATTCCAGTGCGATTTTTGCCCTCCAGAATGATGCGTCTAACGTGTTAATTACACCTCATGCAGGTGAGTTCGCTAAGTTCTCTGGAGTGAGGACGAATATACTTCTAAAGGGTCAGGTAGATACTATTACTTCGTATGGCGGCGACACTGCTCATAACAAGACAGGACACGCCGGCATGACTGTGGGTGGGAGTGGAGATGTTCTGGCAGGACTTTGTGGCAGTATGATGTCTCAAGGTCTAAATCCTTTTGATGCTGCGCAAGTGGCCGCATTTACGCTTGGCAAAGCAGGTGAAAAACTTTCCGAGACGAAATGGAACGCGTATAGCGCCTATGACTTGGCCTATGAACTACCTAAAATTTTCGCCCAATTGGTTTCGTAGATCTGTTTTAACAGCTCGTCATCCAAATTCAGACCGCTCAACTCTGTCTCTTCGCCGGTTTCGGCGTCAACGACATGGAAGGTCGTATATGTTTCCTGCTCGAGAAGGTCTCGGTAAGTTTTGTAAGTTTCCGTAAGCCAATCTGCACTCTTGTATTCGTCGTCCTCGGTGACTACTGCGACCGTACCGAATACAAATCTATCCGGATAGCTTTCAAAAAGCGTTCTGAATGAATCTATGTTCTCCGAAATTCTCGCAAGTCCGTCTTTGAGATAATCCGTATATCCAAAACTTATATCAACGTATAAATTCGGGTAAGTATCCAGAAGCGCTGTGAGTTGAGGGAGATTCTTTGATGATAGGCAGAAGTGCGGACATATAACCGTCATGTCAGGGTATAGCGTCATAACGTTCTCGAACTGATCCAAGTAATATCCCGTATTAACGTGCATAATAACAGGGAAACCTTGCTCTTCGGCCGTTCTGTAAACTCCGAGCATCTTCTCATCATCGAGAGGATATTCGTAAAAAAATGCGTGACCGTTGTATAGCTTGATACCATCACCGCCTCGCGACATGCAAGACTCCATCTCGGCAAGCTTGTCAGGATCGGCAGGATCTATCGTGCAAAATGCATAGAATCTGTTGTCGTACTTATTAGCTATCGATAATATTACTTCGTTATTCTTGCCTGGGTTCGTGAACCCTTGCTCTCCGTTGAAGTGCAAAATTTCTTCTGGGCTACCGACCAAAACAGTCCTTGCTACGTTCGTCGCGTCCATGACTTCCAACAGTTTGTCAGCCTGGTAGATAGACTCAATATTCTCATGAGCATTTACTATCATAAAGTCGTTCTCATCGAGATTGTCCATATTGTTATCCCATGGCACTACTGTAAATGTAATAAGCACTGCCAAGATCGCCAGTATGGCCATGCCTGACGCCGGATGACGGAAAAAGTCTATTTTGTTTTTCATGTTACACGAATATATTACCCCCTACATTCAAGATTATATTGCGTTTTTTGCCACATGGCAACCATCTCGCCCATACGCTTTGCATTTACGCTCTTTCGCAGTACAATCCCTTCCGTGTCACAAAAATCTCAAAAAATAGATTTCGCCATAGGAGGTCAAGCCGTCATAGAAGGGGTTATGATGAGGTCTCCTAGTCACTATGCTGTTGCTGTCCGCAAAGAAGATGGCCGAATTAAGGTATGTGACTCCAAGTACATCAGTATTACAAAGCGGTACAAGGTTCTTGGCATCCCTGTCTTGCGAGGACTTGTACATCTGTTTGAGTCCATGTATATCGGCGTTAAGGCTCTCAACATCTCAAATGCTGAGTTCATGGCCGGCGACGCTGATCACTCACCGAAAAAGCATTCAGTTTGGCGCGAATTGATGGCCCTTATTGGATCTGTTTTGTATTTTGTTTTTGTCTTTGGGCTCGCCATATTCCTGTTCAAATTCCTGCCTTTGTGGCTGACTCAAATTTCTAGCGAAAAAATGACATTCTTGGATAATCACTTCTGGGCTTTTAACATCCTTGATGGTGTTATTAAGACGATTTTCTTCCTCACTTACCTCCTGCTTATTTCCTTGATACCTGATATCAAGCGCGTATTTGCTTATCATGGAGCTGAACATAAGTCTATTTGGGCATACGAACTCGAGAAAAAGCTTGAGCCTGCCGAAATCAATAAGCAAACTCGGTTTCATCCCAGATGTGGGACGAGTTTTCTTCTTCTTGTTATTTTTATCAGCATTGTCATATATACCGCGATACCGACGCCTGACGATTTTGCTTCGAAATTTCTTATAAGGGTTGCTGTCTTGCCTCTCATTGCCGGTGTATCTTATGAGGCTCTTAAGTTTAGTGCCAAGCATCAATCAAGCTGGATTGTGCGCGCGATTGTTGCTCCCGGACTGTGGTTCCAAAAAATCACGACACGCGAACCCGACGACAAGCAATGCGAAGTTGCCGCAAAAGCGCTCACCAGATGTCTTGAGTTAGAGGGAAAGGTTTAGGGCTTATGGCTGAACAGCACCCCTTCTTTTGCTGCGTTCAGTATGCTTACCACTTCGTAAGTCGTTATCGCGAATGGATTGCTCAAAAAATCACGGATTGTGAGATTTTTGCGTAGCATTTTTTGGTGATTGTGGAACGAGTAGTATTTTTGGAATTTTGACAGTTGATTGCGCCCACGGAGTAGTCCAAAAAGACCGCTGCGTTTTACGGCGCCAGTTCCACGCCCATGATATGCAACCGCTTTCGGGACATATATTGCTCTATATCCTGCTGTGTTCAGGCGCCATGCGAGATCTACATCTTCTTTGTACATGAAGAAACTTGAGTCCAAAGCTTCGCCGCTTTTTTTGATCTCATTTAGCGCCGTGCGTCTGTATATCGGACATGCCCCTGATACGCCCCAGACTTCTTTGGATTGATCGTACTGTTTTTCGTCCTGCTCTCCCTGACCTCTGTCGGTCACTCTTGTGGATCTGTGGAATACCAATCCCGTCGTATCGATGATGTTGGTTTTTTCGCCTTTTTCAAAATCGTACCTAAGAAGTTTTCCGCTAGCTGCCGCTATTTTTTCGCTCCTGCTCATCGCTTTCAAAATATTCTCGAAGTAGTCCGGCTCGAGAATAATATCCGGGTTGATGATGTTAACGAAAGGAGCTGCGGACAGATCAATCCCCTGATTTGCCGCACCAGCGTAACCAAAATTGAAATGGTTCTGAAACATCCTGACGTGTGGATATTTCTCGTACACAAACTGCACCGAGTCATCATGAGAAATATTGTCTATGTAAATAATATCGAGATGCCTTGCTATCGTTTGCTTCTTGATTGAATCGAAGCAGGTCTTTAGGAATATCTTGCTGTTATATCCTATAACGACTACCGCCAGTTTTGCGTGCTTGTTTCTGAAGCTTTTCATATACCATCACACTATCAAAAAGAACGTAAAAAATGTAGAATACTTTTTGATTTAACCGATTTTCATGAAAAAGACGCAAAATATCTGCATGGTGATAGATGCTTGGGATCCTGTTGTTGGTGGAGGTCAAACGCATGTCATGGAACTTTCCAAAAGATTTGTCGAGGATTACTCCTGCAAAGTACACTTAGTGACTCGTGATCTGTCAGGAGGACGTCATAAGCACAAGATAGAGGAGCTTTATGATGGGAATTTCGTGGTACATCGCATTGGAGTGAAAGCCAGTTTCTCCAATATCTTTGCGCGAGTTTGGTGGTGTCTGCGTGCCGGGTTTTATATCAGGAAGCTCCATATGAAAGAGCATTTTGATCTTATCCATGCGCATGCTCTCCTCTCTTCATATCCTGCTCGTCTTGCGAGATGGCTTTGCGGATTACCCGTTATTTATACAGTGCATGGCACTAGTCTTTTTTACAAAAAAAGCGGCTTCAAGGCTTGGATTGAGAAGGATCTCCTTACAAAAATAGAGTATGACTGCGTGATTTCCGTTGCTGCGAATTTTTTGAAACTCAAAAATGTTAATAAGAATGTTTGCGTTGTTCCAAATGGCATAGACCTTGCGAAATTTGACAAAGTGCCTGCTCCCGAGCATGATCACGAGAAGTTTCGCATACTTTATGTGGGGAGGTTCGATACAATTAAAGGTGTTGACGTACTTGTACGCGCTATTTCCGAACTGGCTGATGAAGGGTTTAAGAAAGAGCTGGAAGTGCGCCTTGTTGGATATGGTTACGAGATTAAAAAACTCAAAAAACTCGTTAGCAAATTGCACTTAACGAGAGTTGTGAAGTTTGTTGGGATGAAAAAAGAAGATGAGCTTATCGAGGAGTACAAACTTGCAGATGTTTTTGTGCTTCCTTCCTATAGCGAGGGGCAATCGCTTACCCTTATGGAGGCTTGTGCATGCGGACTTCCTATCCTGGCAACTGATGTTGGAGACAATAGCAAACTTGTCAAAGAAGATGTAAATGGCTACTTGGTGCCAACCGGCAATTCTCACGAAATTGCCGAGTACTTGAAGAGATTCATCTCTCATCCTCATTTGCAAAACATGGGCGTCTCGAGTCGAGCAATACTGGAAGGATCCGAGATGACTTGGGATAATGCGGCAGCCAGAACTTATGACATATACGGAAGCGTCTTTATGGAATTAAAATGGGTTCCCGCATCTGCCAAATTAAAGGACATGCTGAATGACTCCAGAATGCCACATTTTGTATTTTACAATATGGCGAGACGCGCGCAGATGATGAAATTTGCCGCTCGCAACGTCCGCATTTCCGAACCTGTTCTGTGTAGCGTAACTGTGGACTTTGAGCGTAATAACGGTTCGGAAGATAAAATCACCAGTCTTCAGCCCAGCATCGAAACTTGCCAAAGATTTGTCTCTAACTTCAAAGATTTCGCAGCTCAACAGGAATTCAAGTCTACGCTGTTTGTACAAGGCAATCTCGTGCCTCATCTTGTCCCCGAGCTACACACCATGGAAGATGCCGGACACGAACTTGGCGTTCACGGCATGTATCACGGTCTCTGGGGCGGAGCTAAGTGGTTCCTTGATGATCGACCTTTGACCAAAGCCGAGAAGATGGAGTTTCTGTCAGCAGCTATGAAGAATTTCGAGGAGGCGGGACTCAAAAAGCCTGTGAGTTTCCGTGCTCCTAATCTTGTCGCAAATGATGAAACTTATGACGTTCTTGCTGAATATGGAATAACATACGATTCGTCTTACTCTTCTTTTGCAGGAGGAAGTCCCCTGCCTTACGAAATAAATGGCGTCAAGGGTGTTCCTGTTAGTTTTGACCCGACTCCTCACTTTGACAGTGCCGGTCTTATTTTCCCTGTTGTGAAGTATTTTATGATGACGACTTATCATTTTTTGCGTATGTCCGATGAAGAGATCGAGGAAATTCTGAGGATGATATTTCTGGTACAAAGGAAAGCCAAGGTTAAGCCTCATCTAGTTCTTTTGATGCATTCATGGGAGTATGAAGCTTCCGAAGTCTTCAAATTTTGCGGTGGTGATAACTATACTAAGCTCGCAAAGAGGCTTTATTTCCTGCAAGAAAAATTTGGTTTGAATTTTAAAACTTTTGCCGAGCTTACCGAGGCTGTATGTACATAGACAATTTACACACATTAGTGCCTGCCGATTTCCTCAAGGCGTCACGGCTGTCGGGGCTTTATTTCAATTACCTCAGGTCTGGGCTTGATTTTGTTCTTAAACAAAGCAGTCTAAAAGATCTTGAGAATAAGAAGGTTCTCGTTCCCGCCTTCATATGTCCTATTATCCCGGAGGTTTTTAAGCGCAATGGCTTTGATATCAAATATGCTGATGCTGATTTGGCGACTTTTAATATGGATCTTTCAGATCTCAAGGGTTCTTCGGTAGTCTTGGTATGTCATACTTTTGGGGCTAAGTGTGATATCCCCGAAGGGGTTACTGTCATCGAGGATTGCGCTCATTTTCTTTCCAAAAAACGTGAGGGCGACTTCATACTCTATAGCTTAAGCAAGCAGCTGCCTAACGTGCGCGGAGGTTATATCGACACCTACGAGGATCTCTCCGCCGCCTACGAACATTTGCCGCGTGACCGATATGGTCTTGCCGATATAATTGTCAAACTCGGATGGCCTTGTCGAAATGTCCTGAATTATTTGCGCACAAAAAAACGTCTGAATGAGTGCGAGCCGGCCTCCTCTGAGAAGTGGGATGTAAAGAAAGCTTCGTGGCTCGTTTTTGGTCATGATCCCGATAGGAACAGTGAGATTTACGATCAACTCTGCGAGCACTTCGACAACCTCAATCTTGGCAAGGATTTTATAAAGCAAGAACTACCGGCAGGGTCTGTGCCTTACAACTTTTCACTTAGGCTTCGTGATAACGATCCTATGAGGCGTGATGACATTTTGCTGCGTCTAAGGCGCAAAGGCGTCTTTGGTGATCGGCTATGGTACAATGCCGACACTCGAGGTCTTCCTAATGCTACTTTGCTCGCTCGGACCGTCATTAATTTGCCGTTGCATCCTCAAGTCTTAGTCAAATTCTCACACGCAGCTCATGCAATCTGAGTGGAATCAATTTGTAGATAGACATCATGGTACCATCTTCCACAGATGGGAGTGGATGGAGTTCCTTGAACGTGTTTTGCGCGGAAAAATGGAGCCTATCAAGACCGCAGATGGGATTTTGCCGGTTTTTCGAGGGTCTTCTCTGCCGCTTGCCGATTATTGCGGACCGCTTGGAGAGATGACCGACTTTAGGGATATCGAGATTTTTTCGCTAAAAAAACTACCAGGGTCCAAAGAGTCACCTTTTGTGACTTTTAAGCTGCATATTAAGGATCGGTCTTACGAAGATATATTGAGAAACACCGTCCATCAGAAGCACCGAAACATGGTGAACAGGGCTCAGCGAGAAGGGATACAGGTCTCGTCCAGAGAACTTACCAAAGAGCATCTCAAGGCTTATTACAAACTGTATGTCAAAAACATGCTGCGACTTGGCAGATTGCCGCTGCCTGCATGCGCTTTCCATCATCTTTCCAAACTTTTTGGAGAGGAGACAGAGCTCTATCTAGCCGAATATGATGGCAGATTCATAGGCGGTCTCCTTGTCTTCGTTTATAACGGCAGGATGCACATATGGAGCAATGCTTCCGACATTAAGTATGGAAATTTCGGCGTAAACAATGCCCTCTATGGATTCGCGATTAGTAGGGCTTGTGAGCTAAAACTTTCCGAGGTCGATTTTGGTTCTACCTTGGCAGGATCTTCGCACCATTTCTTCAAGAAGAGGTGGGGGGGGGAAGAGATGCCGATTTTTTATCGTGGCGATGACTTGGAAGCAGGCAAAAGCGGCGTTCTTCTCAAAGTGCTGGTCATGATTCTCAAGGTCAAACCGATCTATGGAGTGAACTTGATATCGAAAGTATTGCATAAGGTTATATGAACGGTTATAATCCGCGCCTGATTTTGTAACAAACCGTTATGCAGCAACCTTCCGATGCGCCAGATGATCAATCTTCAGACCATATGCCGCTATCCGACGAACTGCTTGCAAAGGTCAATGACGCCGTTGATGAGTTTATTTCTGCATTACCCGAAGGACCTATGCCAACATGGATCAGGCAAGCCTTGTTCTTGCTAGTTGCCGATTTTGCTAAGCTTTTATATTCTTGTCGTGACAGTAGAGAGATTCAGCAAATGCTTGACGCCGCTATACGATCAAAAATCTCTACCATTCCAGACCTAGACGTTGATCTGTTTATGCTGAATGCGTACCGATATTTCACAACCGCATATAGCTACCTCGAATAAAACAATGTAGATTGTCTTTGATTTCGAACAATCATGTCTATGCGATTTGTATTCAGGCTTATAAGCGTAAAGAGAGCTATTATGGTGGTTTTTGTGTGCCTGATTGTCCTGTTCCTGATCTCTCCCCTGCTTATACTAAGACACGGCAAAAATAATATTTATACAGAGCTTTCTAACATTCCTCATTACGAGGTTGCTATAGTTTTTGGCGCGGGAATCAAAGACGACGGTACCCCGTCAGATGCACTCAAAGATCGCTTGATAACTGCGGCTGATCTGTACAATGCTGGCGTTGTAGACAAAATTCTTGTTTCCGGAGACAACCGTTTTGAGAATTACAATGAGCCCGATGCCATGTATGAATATCTTGTAAATACCGAGGATGTATCGGAGGATGACATTGCCGTTGATTATGCCGGTAGGCGGACTTTTGACACCTGCGTTCGGGCTTCTGAGATATGGGGGATTGATGATGCCATACTTATATCCCAAGGGTATCATCTGCCTCGTGCAATCTTCACCTGCGATGCTCTTGGCGTTGAGAGCGTTGGTTATTCGGCTACAAGACAAGACTATGTTTTCTCCGATTATTACAAATTTCGCGAAGTTTTGGCTATATATAAAGCCGTAATTGATGTATATATTTGGGAGCCCGATTATGTGGGTGGCGAACCTGAAATGTTATGAAAAAACGAATTTTATTCATTTGCGGAGATTTGAACCCGAAAGACCTTGGCGGCGCGGAAGTGCACATCGTAGAGGTTATCAAAGGACTTGCCGATCGCGGCCATAAGTGTGAGGTTTTCGTAGGCAACAGTGACGCTATTTGTGAGATTTTCACGCACGAGAATATCAATGTGCATACTGTTTCGTATATGAAGGTACGGAATTTTGCCAGTATCACTTATACGGAGGCTGCCGTTCGTCATATCTCCGAGTTTCTACATCGAGAGAGTGTCGATATCCTGCATGCCAAGCAAGTTTTTCCGCAGGCTTATATCGGCGCAAAGCTTGCGCGGCGTTTTGAGTTGCCGCTATACGTTACCGTCCAGAATCCCATGGCTTACAAAGAAGAGATGGTACTGCGTGGACGCATTATGCGTGTGTTTGGAAGTGTGTGGCTTAAGTTTGCCGAAAGATGGGTCAGAATCGGCCTTAAGGCGGCTGATTTTTGTGGTTGCGTTAGTCGGTATTCCGAGTCTCGTGCTATAGATATGGGCGCCGGTAAAACCGGTATTGTTCCGAATGGCGTTGATACAAACGTCTTTCATCCTGCGAAAGATCGCGTTGATGGATACAAGATCGTTACGACTTCCACATTAATCCCAAGAAATGGTATAGACACTTTGGTCAGAGCTTTTGGTGCGGCCTCCGCCGAGTTCCCGCAGGCAACTCTGGAAATTGCAGGAGAAGGCCCAATGGAAGATGAACTCAGGTCGATGGCTGGCAGACAGCAAGACGCAGACAGCAAGACGCAGACAGCAGAGAGCAGAGTAAAATTTCTTGGCACTTTATCTCACAAAGAAGTGCCGGATTTGCTTAGATCTGCCGATTTATTTGTGAGGCCCTCCAGATTTGAGGGGTTTGGCGTTTCTTTTATTGAGGCGATGGCTTGCGGTGTCCCTGTCATTACTTGTCCTAGCGGTGGTATTGTGGATTTTGTAGTAGATGGTGAGACAGGCATACTTGTTCCGCCGGACAAGCCCGATCAGCTGGCAAATGCCATAATCTCTGTCTTTAGAGACAGGGGCAAGCTCGAGAATCTCAAGAAAAACGCACTCCAAATGGTGCGCGAAAGATATAGTTGGGACAAGATAGTCGACAAGGTTGAGGAAGCTTACAGGCAGCTTTAGTAAATCGCGAAAACCACGTCCCATCCACTTTTTAGGATTTCGTTCATGACGGGATTTTTGATCTCGGACGGACTAAACTTGTAGTCATAGATTTTTCCAAGACCGAAATTCTCCGTGATTCCCCAGGATTTGCCGACCTCAATCTGAAACATAACTCCGCGGAAGTAGCCGCCACGCAGTTTTACTCCAGTTGGACCTACTCCCCAACTTACTGTTTTGTTTATGTCGATAAGTTTCGCCCTGTGCTTTTTTTCATCAAGCTTAATAACAAGCTGATACACAGATGTAATTCCACTCTTTCGCAAAATCTCCCACCATTTCGCATCCAAATACTTCCACGTGATGATTATTTTGCTTTTTTTCTCCTCTGCCATAACAGGCACATCCAAGTTGTTTATATTTAGTAGTTTCGACCTCAACTCCTCTACACTTATTGGTGGTTTTACTTCTGATTTAAATTTAAACACAAAAGGTGTAACCCAAAAAAAGTACGGCAAATAGAAAACGAACACTCCTCCTGCTAACGGTAGGATGACGGCTTCATCACCTCCACTGATTTCTATGCCTGCGTAGAGGATGACCGCCCAGATTGCCATATATAACATGATTGCCAGGAATGCCAGTAGGAATTTTTTCGCCATATGATCTGATTTGTATATGTACTCTATCGGGATTATAATGCTGCGCGTACAATTTTAGAAATTTTTTTATTATGAAAATTCTTATTACAGGAGGTGCAGGGTTTATCGGATGTAACAGCAGTAAATATTTTCTCGACCACGGGCATGATGTTACGATTTTTGACAATTTTTCTCGGAAAGGGACCGAGTCCAACCTCAAATGGCTTAAGGAAAGCTATCCGAATGTAGGCGTAGTACGTGCTGATGTTCGCAATGCCGACGCTACCTCCTCCGAGATTGCGAAAGGATACGATGTCGTTCTTCACCTTGCAGGACAGGTCGCAGTTACAACTTCCGTAGTTAATCCGCGTGAGGATTTTGATATCAATGCGCTTGGCACTTTTAATATGCTTGAAGGATGTCGACTTGCCGCAAAGAAGCCTATCGTGATCTACTCTTCCACCAACAAAGTCTACGGTGGCATGGAAGATGTTGAGACTCACGAGATCAACGGACGTTACGAGT
>MNZJ01000001.1 GCA_001873565.1 Candidatus Peregrinibacteria bacterium CG2_30_44_17
CTAAACGTTCTCGTTAAACGGAGATCAGTGATTGAACTTTTTTCTATTATCGCTTCTTCTGTCGTATTGGTTGAATCTATTGTTGTTGCTTTGAAAGTTTCCGTTTCCGGTGTTTATTCTCCATTCGTTTTTTTCTCTGTTGATTCGCTCGGAGCAATTGTGATGCTCATTATTGCTTGTATAGGATTTGCTACGACTATTTATTCTATTCGGTATCTTCAGCAAGAAACCGCCAAGGGCATTATTGGTTTTACAAGAGTAAGACAATATTTTGTTTTACTAAATATTTTTTTGGCAGCAATGTTTTTGGCTGTGACCGCAAGTAACCCAGTTTTCGCATGGATTTCCATTGAGGCTACGACGCTTTCCACTGCCTTTCTTATTAGTTTTTACAACAAACCATCAGCTATTGAGGCGGCCTGGAAATATTTGATTATCAATTCTATCGGTTTGCTTTTAGGATTTTTTGGGACACTTTTATATTTTACTTCAATGAGCTCACTTGGCGAAAACGGATTTGTTAGTTGGCAGTCACTCATGGCCAACGCCGCACATTTAGATCCACTAATTGCCAAAATAGCTTTTATTTTTGCATTAATCGGTTATGGAACAAAAGTGGGCCTAGCACCCATGCACACATGGAAACCGGATGCATATAGTAAGGCACCTAATCCAATCGGAGCATTATTGTCGGGTGCTCTATTGCCTGTTGCATTTATAGTCATCTTAAAATTTAAAAATGTAACAGATGCGGCTATTGGCCCACAGTTTAGCCAGAATTTATTGATTATTTTTGGCATCTTATCTATCGCAGTTGCTGCTTTAATAATGTTTAATGTTAGAAATTATAAAAGGTTATTGGCGTACTCAAGCATTGAAAATGCTGGAGTAATGGCTCTCGGTTTCGGTTTTGGCGGTTTGGGAATTTCTGCGGCTATATTGCATCTAATTTACCATTCTTTGGTAAAGGGAATTATGTTTTTTTCTTCCGGCAATTTATTACTTAAATATAATTCTGCTAAAATAAAGAATATTAAAGGAGCATTAGGTATTGTACCATTTACAAGCATATTGTTTATTGCTGGTTTTCTGATCGTAACTGGTGTTCCTCCGTTTGGGATATTTCTAACCAAGATGCAGATTCTTTCAGTTGGCATACAGGTAAATCCGATAATTACCATTATTGCTTTATTCTTTATGACGCTTATTTTTATTGGTTTTCTAAAACATATTATCTCTATGTTTTTTAGCCAGAAACCGGAAGACATTGAGGTTGGCGAAGGTAATATTTGGTTAATTATTCCACCCCTGATATTACTGGTAACCATTATCATTTTAAGTTTCTATATTCCACCATTCTTATCTATATTAATAAACGATACTGTTTCTCACTACTAGTATGATTAAAAAAATACAACAATTTATTCCCAAAGACGCACGAGTTGAATTTCATGATAACAGTGCTACTTTTGAAGTATCAACTTTAGAAATAAAGAAGGTTGTTAGTGATTTATACGCTAATAAAAATCTTTCACTCAAGCTTATTACTGCGACCGATGAAAGAACGAAAAAAGGTTATTTTAAAATCTGGTATATTTTTGGTATGCCAAAAGAAAATTTATTTATCATCCCTTTTATTTTATTAAAAAATAAAACAGAATTTCCTTCAATCTCCCTTGTTATTTATGAAGCATTAAACTATGAAAGAAAAATAAAAACATTTTTTGGTCTTACCTCTATTGGGTGCCACGACAAAAGGCCAATTATTCTTCACGAAAATTGGCCAATAGGCATTTTCCCTTTAAGAAAAGATTACGATTGGCAAAAAAGACCTCAAATAGCTAGTGGCACTTATAGTTTTCAAAAAGTTAAAGGCGAGGGCATTTATGAAATTCCAGTCGGTCCCATTCACGCCGGCATTATTGAACCGGGACATTTTCGTTTTAGCGTGGCCGGAGAACGAATCGTGCTTTTGGAACCGCGACTTGGCTATACCCACAAAGGCAGTGAGAAATTATTTGAAGTGTTAACACTTAATGATAAAGTAAAATTATCAGAGAAAATTTCTGGTGATAGTTCATTTAGCCATTCGCTTGCTTTTTGCCAAGCATTGGAAAAATTAAGTGATACCATAGTGCCGACGCGTGCGCGATACTTGCGAGTTATTTATGCCGAGTTGGAACGATTAGCTAATCATTTTGGCGATATTGGGGCGATTATGATGGATACAGGATTTAATTTTGGCGGAGCGGGGGGCACGCGATTACGAGAAATGGTTATGCAAATAAACGAAAGAATTACCGGTAGTCGATTTTTACGAGGCGTAAATATAATTGGCGGGCTAACAAAAGATATTGATGATAGAGAAAAAAACAAGTTATTTTCAGAATTAAAAAACTTGAGTAAAGATTTTAGCGAAGTTATAGGAGTAGCTCTCAATAGCACTTCGCTTTTAAATCGTCTCAAGGGTACGGGCATACTCTCGGCAGAAATTGCCAAGAATCATGGTGTGGTTGGGGTTGCTGGAAAAGCTGTTGGCATCATAAACGATGCGCGTGTTAATTTTCCGTATGCGGCCTATGACGAACTTTTGCTTGATGAAATTGTTACCGAGCAAGATGGGGATGTTTACGCGCGATTTCTCGTCCGCATCAAAGAAGCGCACGCATCAATTAAGATTATGGAAAACGCATTAGAAAAATTACCAAAAGGAGATATCAATATGCAAAATCTTAATATTGTCTTTAAGAAAAATACTTTCGCAATGGGCGTAGTAGAGGGATGGCGGGGGGAGATTGCCTATTTTGTCACCACAGACGAAAATGGAAGTATTAGTAGAGTTGTTCCTCGTGACCCTTCATTGATTAATTGGGCCGTCTTGCGGGATGTAGGATTTGATAATATTATACCTGATTTTCCGTTGATTAACAAAAGCTTCAATTTATCATATTCCGGAAATGATTTATAATTAGAATAAAGAAATTATTTTTCCTGTCCCGCCGTCCTGCCGAAAAGTTTTGGGGGCGAAGTCCAAGCAGGCGGGCAAAAAGGAAGGGGGTTGGGGGGAAGGAATTTTTGTCCGCCTGCTTCCGTTCCCGTTCCGTTTGAGAAAAGGAAAAGCGGAAGGGGGGTTTTGCTCAAAAAAAGTTCGACCATCAATCAAAAAACACCGCCAGCAAAATAAGTCTGACCCGAAGGGTTAGGCAGATTTTGATGAGTAGACGGGATCGAACCGGGTTCGGGTTCCGAAGCGAAGCCAATTCAGCGTAATTGGCGTAGCGAAGAAGGATCTTCAAGCAAAATATTAATTTTGCGTAGGAGATTAAGCTAATCCCTATCGAGGATAACGAGAGTCGGGCTGGAATTTATTACAGCATGACCGAGTGACGCAGGAACCTTAGCGAGAAAAACTAGCATCATCCCCTCTACGCACTAATCCATAAATCCTAAGTCCTACATCCTCGTAATCACTCAAGCCAAAAAGCCACCTTCGGTGGCGGCTTGGACTTTTGGCGACAATGTGATGGAGTATAACTACTCAGCCACAACTGTCTCATCTACAGCAGGCTCCGTAACTTCGTCGCCTTCAGCAGCTGTCTCTTCTTCTTCGACAACCTCTTCTTCGACAACCTCATCTTCTACAATTTCGTCTTCCACGACCTCTTCAGTACCAGTGCATCCGAACAGCGCTAGTAACCCAAGGATGGAAAGTCCAGCCATTAGTTTTTTCATAACTATGGGGAGTTAAAGGGTAATTCGGGAGAATTTTATACGAATCACGACAACATGTAAACAGTTTTGGCAATCTGTTTTAATCAAGAAGCTTTACTGGTAAAATACACCCGTTAAACAATTCGCCAACCTGTAATGACATTGATCGCACAAAACAAGAAGGCACACCACGATTACGAGATATTGGAGAAATTCGAAACCGGAATAGTCCTGCGCGGCTACGAAATGAAAGCTTTGAGGCAAAACTTGGTCAATCTCAAAGGCAGCTACGTTAGCTTGAAAGAAGGGGAGGTCTGGACTCAAAACGTACATATCGGAGCATACAAACATGCCGCCATTACGGACTACGATCCTATCCGAAAGCGCAAGCTTCTTTTGACAAAGCGCGAGATCGCAAAATTAACCTCGCTTGTAGATCAAAAAGGTATTACAATCGTTCCCCTCGATATCCATTTGAAAAATAATTTCGCCAAAATGACCATAGGGGTTTGCCGAGGGAAGAAATTACATGATAAGCGCTCAAGCCTAAAACAAAAAGCCGCGAAAAAAGAGATCGATCAAGCGCTAAAGAATTTTAATCATTAATTCCTACCGACTATTTCCTACTAACTACAATGAAAACACTCTACAAAGAACTAATCGACGGAATACGCAAAGAAGTTAAAGCGAGAGGATTCGAAAAGGTTGTCGTGGGACTATCGGGGGGACTAGATTCCGCAACGACGATAAAACTGGCGGTGGACGCACTGGGACCGGAGAACGTAACGGCTATTATAATGCCGGAAATAGGCCTCACTTCTCAGGAAAACATGGAACATGCGAAGCTTTTGGCGGAACACTTGAACACTAGAGTTTATTCTCAGCCGATCAACTCATTCTTGGTAAGTTTTAACTTTGTTCCATGGGGACAAATCAAACTTAGCCAGATGAATCTGCGCGCAAGAATAAGGATGTTGCTTCTTTATCACTACGCCAACACCGTGAATGCACTGGTGCTTGGAACATCGAACAGGAGCGAACTACTACTTGGATATGGCACAAAATACGGCGACCTTGCGGCAGATATTGAAGTAATCGGAAGCCTATACAAGACAGACGTTCGCGAACTTGCAAAATTCATGGGACTACCGGATGAATTTATACAAAAAGCGCCAAGCGCAGAGCTATCAAATGGACAAACTGACGAAGAAGAACTCGGAGCCCCTTATAGCAAGCTGGATATGGTGTTAAGACTTTATGACGAAGGCCGCAGCGAGGAAGACATCACCTCTCGAGGCATAGAGACGGCACTAACACGGACCACAATTAGACGGATTGAGGACAATCAACATAAGAGCGAAATGCCACCGGTTTTGCCAACTAGCTTGATCAAAAGTAGCGAAATTGATATACCAACTATTACAGAAGAAGACACAGACACAAAAATTCCGACAAAAATTTTGCCAGGCCAACAAACCTTATTTAGGAACCTCTAAAAACATGCTTTCAACAGCTCTATTCATAGGCCGCTTTCAACCATTCCACTTGGGACATTTGGATGCTTTCAAGCAAGCCTTGTCCGAAAACGACAGAGTAATAATCGGTATTGGCAGCTCCGAACAGAACTACGTAGAAGAGAACCCTTTCACAGCCGGCGAAAGGTTCGAAATGATCGAAAAGACGATGGATGCGGAAGGGGTAGATCACGCCAAATATATGATAATACCTATTCGCAATATAGATAATTTTTCTCTATGGGCCTCTCATGTAAAGCTTCTATGCCCAACATTCCAAAGGTTATACACCGGCTCCCATATGGTAAAAGAGCTTTTTGCAAAACACGCGTCTGATATCGAAGTTATGGACGTTGACATAAAACTGGATGCAAACGCAACGACTATCCGAGAAAAAATACTAAGCGAAGATCCATCCTGGGAAGAACTCGTTCCGCCGACGGTCGCGGAATATTTAAAAGAAAAACATGCGGCAAGCAGGTTGAAAGACATCAGACTTCCCAGAAAATAGCTACATCCGCAAATTCCTAAGTCCTAAATCCTAAGTCCTAAAAAATGCTCAACCCACTTATCTTCCGCGCATACGATATACGAGGCATAGCACACAAGCCGGAAAGCGGCATGCCCGTAGACTTAACTCCAGAAGCGGCGGAATTGATAGGGCAAGGCTTTGGAACCTACATAATAAGAACCTATGGCAAAAAAGAGCCGGAAATAATCGTAGGCATGGACGTACGACTTTCCAGTCCTGAGCTTCAGAAGGGCTTCATAAAAGGACTCACCGAAACTGGCTGCAACGTTACAGACATGGGTGAAAGCACCTCCCCTCTAGTATATTACGCTGTTCACAAATACGACTTTGACGGAGGATGTAATATCACAGCGAGTCACAATCCAAAAGAGTACAACGGATTCAAGCTTCTCGGCCCAAAGGCACATTCAATATGCGGCGACGAGCTTCAGGAAGTGTTAAAACTTATACAAAACGGTGATTTCGAAGAGGGTCTGGGTCAAACAAGAACAAAAGACGATATATTTAACGATTACTTGCAAGAAGTTTCTGCAAAAATACAATTGCGCAGGAAGCTTAAGGTGGTTGTGGATGCGGGCAACGGGATAGCTGGACTTTTTGCACCAGAACTATTGGAAAAACTCGGCTGCGAAGTAATAAAAATGTACTGCGAACCGGATGGCAACTTCCCAAATCACGAAGCCAATCCGGAAGATGCAGAGAATCTGGCAGAGCTTGCGGCAAGAGTAGTAAGTGAAAAAGCAGACCTGGGAATAGGCTTTGACGGAGACGGAGACCGCATCGGAATCATAGACGAGCTCGGACAGCACTATCATTCGGACAAAACTTTAATACCGATCGCAAGGGACCTTCTTAAGTACACTCCGGGCGCGAACATAGTATTCGACATAAAAAGCTCGAAAGTTCTAGAGAACGACATCGCAAAAAACGGCGGCAATCCTGTGCGCTCGAAGACGGGACACTCGTTCATAGAAAAAACCATGCAAGATATCAATGCCCCTCTTGCGGGCGAAACAAGCGGACACATGTTTTTTGGAAAAACTTATTACGACTGGTACGGATTCGATGACGCCATGTTCGCAGCAGCGGTAATACTACGCATTTTAGCTGACACAGATGCCCCTTTCTCCGCGCTATTCGATGGACTACCGGAAGTCTTCAACACACCCGAGATCAAAGCCCACTGCCCTGACGACAAGAAGTTTGAGCATATACAAAAAATCACAGATCACTTCGACTCGCTGTACGACTGCCTGACGACAGATGGCGTCTTCATAAACTTCGACAAAGATTCGTGGGGAGCAATCAGATGCTCAAACACAACGCCATGCATGACAATAAGATTCGAGGCACCAAACAAAGATAGACTTAATGAGATTCAAGAGATAATGCACGAACACTTGGGAAACTACCCCGATATAGACAGGTCGTGGTATAGTTCATCTAACTAATTTTAGCGGAAAAAAACTTATGTCTATCGCAATTTACATATTCACAGTCATCGCAATTATAGTATTCCTAATATATAGCGGACTAGCGATACACAATGCTCGCAAATTTCGCTATCTCTCGACACGCACCGTCTATCTAACATGGCTATTTGTAGCCATAAGCACGATTTTAATAGTGACCATTGTTACAACGGCACTACTGATAGAGTTGTAGAGGTTTCGCTTCGCAAAACTCCGCTACTACAGACTACTAACTACGAACTATCCCCTATCTTACAGCGCTTCCGGAAACGTTAAACACCGGAAGGTCTGAAGTAGGCGACATGTATTCAATAATAACAGGCTGCATTTCCCAATCCCCTTCGTAAGAAGATGCACTGTAGCCGGGACACTCTTCATAAGAACTGGTGTCTACAGTAACGCTTCCGTCGGGATTAACTGTGTAAGGATAGCAAACTTGGTAAGCACTCATATATCCAAAGTCATAAAGCTGCGCTTCAGACTCGCTACAAGCATCGCCATCGCCACAAACAGGACCTGCTGCGGCATCAACTCCGCCGATAGTGTTTTGAGATATGATAGAACCAAGAATATAAAGCTGATTTGTCAGTTGTGACTGAGTATAAGGCGTACCAGAAGAGTTTGCCCTCATTACGCTGCCATCAAGGAATATATTGGCATGAAGATCGGTAACGCTTGACCCAACATATAAGTTTCCTCCGTTTCCATCCTCATCTTCAAGGACGATAATTCCGACGCCACCATCTTCACTGGATCTTTCTATGTTGCCGGCGATATAAACATCAGCACCTACAACCAGAATCGTCTTAGCAGTACTACTGGAAACCGTGCCACCGCTAATCGTAACAACATCGCCTGCACCTCCCGTACAATAGATGACGCCTCCGGATATTAGGGATTCGCAATCGGACGAAGCCGTCCAGTCGCTATAAACAGACCCTCCATTTCCACCTGTAGAACTAATACCGCGAATAACTTTCATAACTTGTTCAAATACAACGTCCCTAAGCTCCATCCTGTTAACATCGCCTACAACAGTAACATCATCTTCTTCCACAAGACCGCTAACAGTTCCTATAACTCCTGTTCTAGGCTCAGCTATACCGGCCATCAAGTCAGCAAAGAAGAAATTCTCTGAGGGATAATGAATCGTAGCCCCTTCAACATTAACCGTAATGTAAGAAGTAACGGTAGCGACAGCACCGGCAGCAAGTTCATCCTCTACGGAAGTCCATAATCCAATATCATCAAAAGCGTCTTCAAACCATAATGATCCTGGATTTGGATTGTTGATATTGAACGAAGAAGTCTCGGAAGCGACATCGCCAAAAGAGTAATTAGAGTCATCAACGGCATAATAGACCTCAAGCCTATAAGAGCTGGCGGCCTGACCGTTTTTAACAAAAACAGGCTCAAAGTTATAAAGCTCATCCACGCTAACATTTGCAACTGTCGAAAGGTCTACATCAACCGGATAAAGCTCATCAACTTCATAAATCGGTGCGAAGGACATACCGGAACTGGCAGCCAAAGTAACGGTACTGGCGTACTCCTTCCCTCCGTAATACCATACAAAATCCCTGTCCATATCACCCGTAACTGTCGCGCCTGACATAGCATAAGTATTAGCGGTGTCGGGAGCTAGACAGTTCTCGTAGTCGTCAAGGCTGTTACAAAGCATGTCGGACGTTGGAGCAAGAGATTTGATATCGAAGTAATAGATCAAATTTCCACTCGTATCCTCTCCGTAATACGTAAAGCCTGTGCTATGAACAATAGACTGCGTATTACCGCAAGTTCCATCCACCTGATCGTAACACATATTGCCATCGGCAGAGATCGTACCTCCAAAAGTGAATTCGGACTGATCGAGGACATAAGACCCGTCGTAAGAAGACACCGTCACAAAGACTCTATATCCACTATTCAAATCGGCAACCGGAACACCGGAAATAAGATTTCCAAAAGGCTTAACCCCTACGCTGGCGGTCAGATAGACAGGTGGAAGCTCTTGCGTAAGACCTGTGAAATACAGCGTCCCCAAGTTGGAGCTATAGGCATAACCGGTAATAGCACCTGTGGAAATGCTCGTGGATAAATTACTCAAATCAAAAAACGTGCCGTAAGAAGAAGGGTATTCATACGCATTCAAAGGAGCATAAGCATAACCGCTCCACACTCCGGTAGCCATATCAAAAGACGCATTCGCATATCCGGGCATATTATGATCGAGATAGATGTTCCCGATATTGTCGCTAATGAAATACCCGGAGAGAACACCACTCGCATCCGCGCAAACAACACCAGGTGTAATAGCTCCAGTATTATCATTGTCAACACTAGTGCCGGTTATTGTAAAACAAGTTCCAGCATCCACCCCACCCATGAAAACGATCGGGACAAAGAGGATTGCTGCGGCCAAAGCATATACGGCGTATTTGATTTTCGTGCCCATTTGGTATGAGTTTTAAATGTTTTAATCGTAATATTATACCAAAAAAACGACCACATGGCAATCCTCAAGCCCATAGAGTATACGAAAAGCATATTCAAAATACTACAACCGCTATTGACAACTTTGTCAAATTCGAGTATAAAGCACTTCTGGCTAATTAATTCCACACCTATGTCTGTAAGCACAATAAAAGAAACCGTACTGGGAGGACCTATACGCAGAACTCTGGCTAATATAGCCGGTGCCTGTTTGGCGATCTTGCTTTCCATGCCGGCTCAAGCAAGACCGCGAAGCGACAGAGGAGTTGAGCAAGAGACAAAGCAAATGATTGAAAAACAGGACAAGCTACGGGAAAAACGTGCCGAATTGGCTTCCCGATACAGGCTCGATTTCGCCGAAAACGCGGTATACAAACCCGGAGCGGAGTACGTTTTGAACAATGTCCACCCTGCACTTCTCGCAAACTACATAGACGAAGACGCTGTCGTTCCGGTAGGCACGGATAACACGAATGAGATGCTGGGGGAGGACGTGCTTTATCGCATGATAGCCAAACAATTGGAGGGTTACGGACAAGATATAGGGGTGAAAGACAGTACTATTCTGAAATATCTACGTACTTTCCAAACAAATAATCGAGATGCCTTAGGAGAACAATTGGGGATATTTTCAGAGACTCTGGAAGAGGCTCAAACAGAGCTTGAAAAGGAACAGAAAAAATACATGGACGCATTTGATGCGGAATTTAGCAGGTTGATAGCAGTACAGCGTGACCAGAATACGGAGATCTTAAGAAGTAGAGGGGCGGAAACAGCAGTAAGCACAAGGACGGGGACAATCGGATCGGCCGCAGCGACAGCTACTCAGTGCGAAAACATGCGAGACGAAATCGGAAATCTCCTGGATATGATAAACGAAGACAATGTTCCTACTCAGGAAGAGGCTACCGCTACGTTCACAACGGAAGAAGGGTTTTCTCCGGAGATGGTCGATGCGGCTGCAAACATAGGCCGTGTTATCACGATGTTGGGTAAAATCAGAGAGCTGCGTGACGCGCTTCAAAGCACGGAAGACGAGTCAGAGTTAGCAGCCTTGTCAGACCAAGCAACTACAGAATGGCCCGAGCCACAATGGGGACGAAAGACAGTGAGTGCAGCAATCAACGCTCCTACCGCAAAACTTAGGCTACTGCACGTAGGAGAGATGCTAAAAACCTTATCCCTACAGGAAGAAGTCGCATCTCATGAGTACTTGAGGAAGGTACAACTTTTTGACGAAGAAACAGGAGAGCCGATACTTACTACAGACGGAAGTCCAACATACAAACAAGCAATTGATAAAGACGGCGACCCGAAAGTGGATGCAATTGGCGACCCAATCCACGAATGGGAACCTTATGCAGAAGGTGAACTTCTCAAGGGAATACACCAAATGAGAAGAGAGAAAATGAGCCCAACAAGGCAACAGGAATTGCTGACAGAAAAAACCGCCGCATATAAAACACGCTCGGAAGAAATAGCGTCAGAAATGCGAACGCGACTATCACCGGCGGAAAGGACAGCCCTGCAAAGAGAGTCGGAAGATATAGGGATGGCTCAGTACATGATAAGTCAGTACAGTGGACTGCTTTACCGAGAGATGGGCGCAGGAATATATAATGGCGACACGGGTGAAAGAAACCGTGCAACAAGTACGACATCATCTGCGGATACCACGGCTGGACTGATCGGAGACCGCGTCGACATGGACACGGTGAGAGTGACCGCACCAGCACCTACGGTATATAATCGTTATGACGACATATTCATAAAATACGATGGCACAGATCCTCTCTCAGCCATGGGAAAATATCCTCTGGTACTGGCACTGGGGCAACATGCAGGACGCATAATGCTATCCGAGACAAGCGAAGAAGTCCTATCATGGTCAGGAAAAGAAGGCGAAAAAGGCCCAGAGAAAAGAATAAACCCATTACTTGGAGATGACATTTTTGATCGTGGAAAGAATATGGCAGTTGCCTCATTTGACGATGATGTAGTGATAGTACCCACCGATTTGGCCGGAACATTACTACTGACAGAAGACACAAGCTTGGTAAGAGCTCCGGAAGGAACAGCGGGACTCATAGGATACGTTTACGGCACTTCGGGCCTTAGAATGGAGACTGATGCGGAGAAAATCGCCGCCATGTCATTTAATACAGCCATTGACCATCTCGCAGTAGATATGGGAATGGGAAATGGATTTTGGAACAGAAAACATGGACTTGGAGCGGAGATAGCTTGTAGCGACATATCGCTCCAGCAAGTAATAGGAGAGAGACGCACAACGGACACTCAGATGCCATGGATAGATAGCAGTGTCCTATCTCACCCAACAGTTAGAGACGTAACACGAGCCACATGCGCTCAAATTGACACCGCGTTACAGACAAGCCCTATAGACTGCGCATCTGTCGACTTAAATTCACGCAATGTAAACGCACTTCTGTTCCCTATCGAAGGCGGAGAGAGAGGAAAAGGAGATGCTCAAATCGACGGCGACGGCCAAGAAGGACTGCCTCAATCACGCGAAAACACTGTTTGGGTCAATGGAGTCGGAAACGTCATAACGACACTTGCGGGACTAAGTGTTGCAGGTCCATACGACGGAACATTCTTGTGGGATGACCAAAACTCAGAAAGAAGAGCAGGCAAAAGGAAGAAAAAGGACTAACAATTCAGGACCCTCTGAAGAAGAGTACCATATGGAAAAGAATGGCACTCTTTTTTTTACAGAAAAAAACCACTCACATAAGTTTTTTGTTATTGTGTCGAGCGACTCTGCAAGATAGTAGCGAATTTTGCGCTTGGAAGAGTAGACCCCCGCTCAGCGGGGTCGAAGCGGACAACAACTTTCAAGGAAAAATAAGTATTTTGGCGAAGCAAACAATACGAGTTATTCCGTAAAAGTTGAGCAAAATCCTATTGCAGACGCAAAGCGTCGATACCCTAGCGAAAGACCCAAAGCTCCAAAGTTTTTTGTGATTGTATCGAGCGACTCTGCAGACGCAAAGCGTCGAAGCCCTAGCGAGATACAATACACAAAAAACTACCCGCACTTCTCACAAACCTCCTTCTTCCCCTTCTCAACAACTATCCATCCGCACTTATCGCATTTTCCAACAGGCTTATTCCATGTAGCGAATTTGCATTTTGGGAACTTATTACAGCCGTAAAAAATCTTGCCACCTTTTTTCGTGCGACGTTCGATAAGTTGACCTCCACACTCCGGACATTTAACTCCGGTTGGCTGTATAATAGACTGAATATTTTTACATTCTGGATATCCACTGCAAGCAAGGAAAGGTCCGAAGCGACCAACCTTCACCTCCATTGGTTTTCCACATTTCGAGCACTTCTTGCCTTGAAATTTCTTTTCAGCTTCGTCAATCTCCTCCTGCTCATGCTCGTCTTTGCCAAGAGGTTTTGCATTATCGCACTCAGGATATTTACTACAGGATAAAAACTGACCATACCTGCCGAACTTTTTCACCATAGGAGCGCCACACTTCTCGCACACCTCATCAGTCTCTTCTACAACATCTTCTTTCTTAATAGTCTGAGATTTTTCCTCAATAAGTTTATGAAAAGGCTTATAAAAAGCACTAATAAGAGGCACCCACTCTTTCTTGCCTTCAGCAACTTTATCAAGATCGTCCTCCATCTCCGCAGTAAAAGTGTAATCCACGATGTCAGAAAAATGTTCAACCAACAAATCCGTCACTACACATCCTATAGCTTCTGGCACAAGTTGCCTGCTCTCATTCTGAATGATATATCCACGATTCAATATCGTGCTAATAGTGGGAGCGTATGTACTAGGTCTACCGATCTCAAGAGACTCCAGTTTTTTGACCAACGACGCTTCCGTATAACGAGCGGGCGGCTTTGTAAAATGCTGACTTGGAGTAATCTCCTTGGCTTTAACGCCATCACCTTCGGAAACATCAGGCAAAATTCTGTCTCTATCATCTTCTTCATCTTCTTTGCTCCTATTATCAATACCCTCGACATACACCCTCATAAATCCATCAAACTCAACGATCTGCCCATGAGCACGAATCGTATATTCGCCGGCGGCTATATCCACAGTTGTCCTGTCAAGAACTGCGGAAGCCATCTGACAAGCAACCGTTCTTTCCCAAATAAGTTTATACAAACGATACTGATCCTTATCTAATTTATCTTTAACGTCATCAGGTTTAATAGAAAGATTAACAGGACGAATCGCCTCATGCGCTTCCTGTGCACCCTTCTTGCTCTTGTATCTCCTTGGGCTTTCCAGGACATATTTCGAGCCAAATTCATCTGCGATAACATCCTTGGCTTGAGCCAACGCAGTATCAGAAAGATTAACACTGTCGGTCCTCATATAGGTGATAAGACCGTGATCGCCATGTCCACCTTCATACAAATGTTGAGCGACCATCATGGTTTTTTTCACGGACATGTGCAGCTTCCTCGCAGCCTCTTGCTGCAAAGTCGACGTAGTAAAAGGAGGCGAAGGATTTCTCTTGTGCTTTTTCTTTTCAACTTTTGTGATTTTCAAATCAGCCTTCTTGATCGCAGAGACAGCGGCATTAGCATCTTTCTCATTAGTAGGTTCGTATTTCTTCCCATCTTTTTCTGCAAGAAAAGCTTCAAACTCACCATTCTTGTGATCGCAAAGCACTGCGACTTTCCAGAATTCGTCCGGCTTAAAAGCCTCTATCTCCCTCTCTCTATCAACAACAAGTCTAACTGCAACGCTCTGTACACGCCCTGCGGACAGGCCATATCTGACTTTTTTCCAAAGTAGTGGAGAAAGCTCATAACCAACAAGCCTATCAAGTATTCGTCTGGCCTGCTGAGCATCAACAAGCTTCGTATCAAGCTTGCGAGGACTGGCAATTGCCGCAAGAATTGCAGGCTTTGTTATCTCATGGAAAACAGCCCTCTTTGGGGTCTTGTCTAGCTTAAGTGCACTTTGTAAATGCCAAGCAATAGCCTCTCCTTCGCGGTCTTCGTCAGTCGCCATCCAAACTATCGTTTTCGCGCCAATGAGAGATTTGAGTTCTTTGATCACCTTCTTTTTGTCCTGCGAAACAACGTACTTAGGCTCAAAATCATTCTCGGTATCGACACCCATTACGGACTTTGGAAGATCTCGCACATGCCCCATGGACGCTCTAACAACATAATCTTTGCCAAGAAATTTAGAAATCATCTTCGCTTTTGCAGGAGACTCGACAATAACAAGATTTTTGGGCGCAGCCATAATGACAATTAAGATATTCAGCTCGGCGGATTCTAAGTTACTTGCGCAAACACATCATTGTCAAACAAAAAGAGCCTTCGATTACTTAGACCACCACTCCAAGAACTCAGTGTTACCAAACAACATTTCCGAGCCAAAAACAGCTTAAAAAAGGGCTATTCCCCTTGCCTAAGGACGCATGCCGAATATAATTGGACTCGTCTACTAGGCGACAAACAATCTATTTGCCTTCAGACCCGAGTTAAATGTTTTGGGTCTGGGCACGCTCTCAACAAACCCTTAACCCAAAACAAACATGACCAAGCAAGACTTGATCAACGCAGCAGCAGATTCTGCTGGCATCACAAAGAAGGCCGCATCACAAGCTTTGGACGCAATTCTTGAGACAGTTACAAAATCTCTTAAGAAGGGTCACAACGTAACAATCACAGGATTCGGAACTTTTCGTGTTTCAAAGAGGTCTGCTCGCAAAGGTGTAAACCCACGCACACAAGCAGAAATCAAGATCCCAGCTATGAAGTTACCTGCATTTAGAGCCGGCAAGACACTCCGAGATGCCGTCAGATAGTAGCAAGTTAGAAACGAATTCAAGTACAAAGCCCTGGCATCTCGCCGGGGTTTTTTTTGGACTCAGAGAGTGCTTTTGTAAAAAACTAGGTTTTCATCTATATTACCACTCGAAAAAACCAACTACCCAAACAATGGACAAACTAAAACAACTGCTAAAAGAAACTCTTGAAAAAATTACGCGCATAAAAGATACAGGTGCGCTACAAGATCTCGAGGTAAAAATAATAGGACGCAAGGGCGAACTCACAAACGTACTGAGAATGCTCAAGGACATGCCTGAAGAAGAGCGCAAAACATTTGGACAAGAGGCGAATAAGACAAAACAAGCCTTGCAGGAAGCTTTTGATGAGAAACGTGCAAGCTTAAGTTCTTCCATGATGAAATCGGCGCTTTCCAACATCGATTTTGACATCACCGAGCCTGGAATCAGAGAACAGACAGGCCACATCCACCCACTGGCAAAAGTCCAATGGGAAGTAGAAAACATCTTTTCACAGATGGGATTCGCTATAATGGACGGTCCAGAAGTAGAGAGCGAATACTACAACTTTGAGGGCCTAAACATTCCAGCGCATCATCCGGCAAGAGACATGCAAGACACTTTTTTTATAGACAAAGAGCCTGACAAAAAGCAGGGGAGACTGGTTTTAAGAACACACACTTCTCCAGTACAAGTACGCACAATGGAAAAATACGGAGCTCCTTTGCGCGTGATCGTCCCGGGACGAGTATTCAGATACGAGGCAACCGACGCGAGTCACGACACGACTTTCGACCAGGTGGAAGGACTCTTGATAGACAAAGACATATCGCTAGCTCACTTAAAAGGAGTTATGGAAGAATTCTTAACTCGTCTTTTTCAAAGGGAAGCGAAGGTAAGATTCAGACCGGGGTACTTCCCTTTCGTAGAGCCTGGACTGGAGTTAGACTTCTCATGCGCGCTATGCGGCGGCGGCGGATGCAAGGTATGCAAAAAATCAGGATGGATCGAGTTCATGGGGGCGGGAATGGTGCACGAGAACGTACTAAAAGCGGGAGGGGTAGATCCAAAAAAATATCAAGGCTGGGCATTCGGCTTCGGCTTAACACGCTTGGTTATGATGAGATATGCCATCGACGACATAAGACTACTCAAGAGTGCCGACCCCCGATTTTTAAAACAGTTCTAAATGGAGAACATCAGCCCTTTCCTCATAGGAGGGATCATAGGGAATACAATTAGCGTGCTGGCATTCGTGCCACAAATTACTCATCTATACAAAGAGAAAGATTCTACAGGCGTAAGCACGCGAGCTTACTTCATATGGCTGACAGGAGACATACTTTTATTTGCATACGCAATGTCTATAAAAGATCCAATCTTCTCCATATTAATGGGCCTATACACAATCTTCACACTGTGGATAATCCTACTGAGTTTGAAATTCAGAAAAACGCATTAAAAAATAACATTATTCAAAGATGAAAATCTCCCTAAACTGGCTAAAAGATTACGTCAAGATTCCGCCGAAATATTCGGCCGAAGACATCGGAAGACTTCTGACGCTCCACACTGCGGAAGTGGAAGAAGTGATGGAACAAGGCAAAGGACTGGAAGGCGTAGTTGTAGGAAAGATAATAACCCTCAAAAAACATCCAGACGCGGACAAGCTCAAGATAGCAATGACCGACATCGGAGCCAAAGAACTGGTACAAATCGTTTGCGGCGGAAGCAATCTGGAAGAAGGGATGATTGTCCCAGTAGCATTGCCGGGAGCCTACGTAAGATGGCACGGAGAAGGCGACTTGATGCAGCTGGAAGTAACAAAAATTCGCGGCGAAAAAAGCCACGGCATGATTTGTGCTGGCGAAGAAATCGGTCTGCCACCATGCGAAGAAGGCGAGATAACAAAGCTACATACATCTGCTAAGCCAGGTACTCAACTAACTGAAGCTCTGCAGCTCGACGACACAATTATAGAGATCGATAATAAATCCCTGACGCACAGACCGGATCTTTGGGGACATTACGGAATAGCGAGAGAGGTAGCCGCTTTGACAGGAACCAAATTAGAAAAAATCACATCGAAAGTCGACGCAAAAAAATCTCACAAGTCAGGCAAGTCACTCGAAATAGAGATAAAAAATCCCGACCTTTGCCCTCGCTATATCGGAGTGCGAATCTCCGGAATCAAGGTAGAAGAGTCTCCTGAGTGGCTGAAGCGAAAACTTCTTGCGGCAGGACATGCGGTATACAACAACATTGTCGACATAACTAATTTTATTTCGTCAGAGTTAGGGCAGCCAATGCACGCATTCGATTCGCGCTTTATAGACGGAGGCGTCGTTGTTCGGACAGCAAAAAGAGGCGAAAAGATGACGACCTTAGACAACAAAGAACGCCTGCTAACGGACAAGATGCTTCTCATTTGCGACCACAAAAAACCTGTCGCACTTGCTGGCGTAATGGGAGGGCAAAACTCCGAAATCAAAGAAGACACGACTGAAATAATATTCGAGGCTGCGAATTTTGACGCACCATGTGTACGCAAAACATCAGTAGCTTTGGGACTGCGAACTGAGTCGGTTCAACGCTTTGAAAAAAGCTTAGACCCGGCATTAGCGGAGACGGCGATGCTAAGAGCAATCGAATTAACGCTAAAACTATGCCCATCGGCGAAGCTTGAATCAGAGATCATAGACATAGACAATTCCAAACCAAAAAATCTAACAGTAAAAACTACCGCAAACAGAGTTTGCAGCAAGATAGGTACGCAGATCGCCGAGAAAGAGATTATTAGAATTCTGGAAAGCTTGGAATTCGAGGTAAAAAAGACGGGAGAAGAGTTGTCCGTAAAAGTCCCTTCCTTCCGCTCCACAAAAGATGTCGAAGGCGAAGACGATATCATCGAGGAAGTAGCCAGAATTTTCGGATACGGAAACATCCCTTCTGTCTTGCCATTATTGCCGGCAAAACTTCCCGGAGAAAACAGGGAGAGATTCCTCAAGCACAAAGCTCGCGACATAATTTCACTAGGGTTGGGGTTCACAGAGCTTTCTAATTACTCGTTCTACAGCGCGGATGACATCGCCAAAACAGGGCTTGAAACAAAAGACCACATAAAGCTTCTTAACTACCTTTCACAAGACCAAACCCACTTAAGAGTTTCCATGCTGCCTAATATGCTAAAGGGCCTCCGCGAGGCAATCAAATACGACAAAGCTCCGAGGCTATACGAAATAGGACATACATATCGTGAAATCGGCAACTTCATGCCACTGGAAGAAAAATGGATAATCGGACTTACCGTAGGGAAAAACTCCTTTTTCGAAGCAAAAGGATCCGCCGAAGCATTCTTGGAAAAATTCGGCGCCGAGAATGTTCGCATCACGCCATCAAAGAACACTGAGCCGTATGCGCATCCTGCAAAGTGCACAGAAGTAGCAGCAAGAGGCCAACAAATAGGAAGTATCTATGAAGTACATCCTGAAGTAATTACAAAATACGAACTCGCCGGGTCCGTTTCGGTTTTCGAAATCAATTTCACCAAGCTTGTATCAATCGGCCAAAGACAACACAAGTACGTACAGATACCAAAGTTTCCATCTATGGAATTCGATATCTCGGTAGTATTGCAAGAGAAAGTACCTGCGGCTTCCGTGCAAGATTCTATAGAGAGATCATCAAAAGACTTAATAGAATCGGTTGAGCTCTTCGATATATATAGAGGACAAGGTCTTGGCGAAAAAGAAAAAGCATTGGCCTACCACGTAATCATGCGTGCAAAAGACCGCACTCTGAATGACGAAGAGATGGCCCAAGTGCAGAAGAAGGTTTTTCAAAATCTCGAGAAGCTCGGTGGCAAAATCAGAGGCAAATAGACAACATCGTTCACCTATAATCAAGGTTGATTGCGGTAGTTTTTGCCGTTTTGACAAGCGCCGCCATTGCCCAAACCCGTAAATTGTAGTAAAATCCCTTCGAAAAATTCCGATATCAAATTCATCAAAACTCACAAATGAAATTCATCAAAACCCGCATATCAAAAACATGGAAAAGGCTTCGCCCTCTTAGAAGCGAGCCTCTGTGGAAAAAAGCCCTGAAGCGGATGGGAATAGGTATCCTTGGGGCGGGAACGACATTATTTCTACTGCTACTAATCCTCATTGTAACGCTACCAAGCGTTAGCGACTTGGCCGACGTAAACCTGGAGGAATCTACAATTATTTATGACAGAGAAGGGGGACAATTATATGCGATACATGGAGAAGAAAATCGAGTAGCCGTCGATCTCGCGGAGATATCGAGCTACCTCGCAGACGCCACGGTAGCAACGGAGGATGATGATTTTTACAGCCATATTGGATTTGACATTAAATCTCTCGCAAGAGCATTCGCAAACAATCTTCTTGGCAAGCCCGTATCGGGCGCCTCGACAATCACGCAGCAATTTATTAAGAACACCTTCTTGACTCCGGAAAAAAGCTACATTCGCAAAATCAAAGAGCTGGTACTATCGGTAAAGCTCGAGATATTTTTCACCAAAGATGAAATTCTGGAGATGTACCTGAACGAAATTCCATACGGAAATAACGCGTACGGCGCACAACTTGCGGCACAAACATATTTCGACAAAGACGCGACCGATTTAACACTTGCGGAATCCGCAATACTGGCAGCCATACCCAACGCGCCAACTTATTACTCTCCTTATGGAAATCACAAGTACTCGACTATAGACATTGAGTTTACGGAAGATCAACTCGCAAGCCGGAACATCAATGCGGAGTCAGACCTGAATTACGACGAGTATTCCATAGGCTTGATAGGCCAAACATACGAACTGAGTACAGACGATATCGTTTATATTCCGGGACGGATAGATACCGTACTTGAACGCATGGTCAAAGAAGAGATGATCACAGAAGCTGATATGTTGTCAGCGCTTCAGGAAGCTCAAACCATAGAATTCAAACCGAAAGAAGAGAACATCATAGCCCCTCATTTTGTATTTTATGTAAAACAGCTGCTGGAAGACGAATACGGAACAGAGTTGGTTGAGCAAGGAGGGCTAAAGGTATATACAACCCTTGACCCGGTTATGCAGACAGCGGCGGAAGAAGCAATCGCGGCATACAAAGATTCAAATCTTACAAACTACGGCGCAACAAACGCGGCGCTCGTCGCCATTAAGCCTGACACGGGGCAGATACTGGCAATGGTGGGATCAGCGGACTATTCCGACGAAGAAATAGATGGAAATGTAAATATAGTAACTCGCCTTAGACAACCGGGGTCATCATTCAAACCGTTTGTTTACGCACTGGCATTTTTAAACAGGTACTCTCCGGCAACCGTACTTTACGATGTACAAACTTGGTTTGGAACCGACCTGCCAAGTAACTACGATGGTCAATTTTGGGGTCCTATAAGCATCCGCAAAGCCCTTGCGCAATCACGAAACATACCTGCAATAAAAGCATTCTTCTTGGCAGGCGGCGAAGAAGCTATTGTTAATTTCGTAGGAGAACTCGGAATAGACAGCTTAAACAGTGATGGTAATTATGGCTGGCCTTTGGCTCTTGGGGCGGGAGAGACAACTATGCTGGAGCTGGTTAATGGATACCTCGTATTTGCAGCAGGGGGTAATTACTTGGAGGCAACACCAATTCTCAAAATAGAAAATGCGGAAGGCGATATTCTCGAACAGTGGGAAGATGGAGGAGCCACTCAAGTGCTTGATCCACAAGTCGCATACCTAATAACAGACGTCTTGTCTGACACGACTTACAGGCTGGGACCAAACATAACAATCTCAGGCAAAGTAAATGCAGCAAAGACCGGAACGTCCGACAAAAAATTAGACAACGGAAATATTTTACCGAACAACTGCTGGACAATCGGATATACAACCGACCTTGTAGCGGGAGTATGGGCGGGAAACGCAGACGGAACAACGATGTACGGCAACGCCAGCGGATACTCCACGGCGGCTCCTATTTGGAAGAAATTTATGGAGACAGCTCTCGCTGACTACCCGTCAACACCGTTTCCAAAGCCGGAAGGTATAAAAGAAGTAGCGGTCTCAACAGCTACGGGCAAACTGCCTTCGGCAAACACTCCTTCGGAAGCTATTAGGACAGAAATTTTTGCGAGCTTCGCCATCCCAACAGAGATAGACGACGCATATGTAAAATACAGCGTAGACACCGAATCGGGCAAAATCGCCACAGAGTTTACCCCGCCGGAATCTGTCGAAGAAAAAGTGTTCAGAATATATTCAAGCCTATTTCCGGAGTACACGACATGGGCAACAGGAGTAGCAACGTGGGTCGCGAACCAAGTAGTTAGCGGCGCAGTAGAACTGCCACCAACGGAGACAGACGACATTCACACGGCGGAAACGATGGCAAACGCACCATCGATAACAATCGTTTCGCCTTCCGCGTTAAGCACCATAGCAACCGGCACAACAGATGTCGAGGTTGAAATCGATGCCCCAAACGGCATCGACAAAGTAGAATTCTACGTGAACGGATCCCTGCAATTCCTGACAAAGACAGATCCATACACAGGACAAATACGCCTCGCATCCACATACTCAACTACAACAATCGAAGTCACAGCAAAGGTGTACGACGAATACGACTACACCAGTGAAAGCAGTATCGAACTCAAAGTTGTAAACTCGGAAGACGCCGAAGAGACTACCGAAGAGTAACCATATTACTGCTTGCGTCCAATCAAAATGCCGCTACCAATATCTATTATTTCACTGGCAATACCGGGATGTTGCGCAACAAGGTCTAGGAATTTGCGCATCATATTTCCGTCACCATGAGAGATCACATTATCAACGACAAGCACCCCTCCTTTCTTAAGCCGAGGATAGACGAAGTCGAAATAAGACAAATGCTCATACTTGGTAGCATCAAAAAAAGCCATATCGAACATAGTATCTTTGAAAACATCTTTCTGCATTAAAACTTCAGGCGCATGCCCTCTCACCAGGGAAATCACATCCATAACTCCCGCCTCTTCAAAATGCTTTGCGGCCAAATCTCCCCTTTCTTTATGAGACTCTACCGTAAGAAGCCTCCCGCCGATAGGCTTCAGCGCTTTTGCCATCCACAAAGCGGAATACCCAACAGACGTCCCGAATTCCAAGACAGTCTTGGCGGAAATCTCTACAATTTGTTTGTATAAAAACTCACCAACAACGTGGCCGCAAATCCAGTATTTATTTTCTGCGCCTGTGAGTTTTTCTATTTCGCTAATTTTCAGATCAACAACATCCATTCTGTTATCTGTTATCTATAAGCCACTTTTTAGCTTTAGATGCCGCCCATCCACGATGACTTATCCGCCCCTTTTCTTCGGCGTTCAAAGCTGCATAGACTTTGTCGCAGCCGTCAGGTTTGAAACAGGAACTAAGCGGCAATCCGGGAAGCAGCGGAGCCTCGGGAGACGTCGTAATAATGCCGGGTACTTCGGCATAAAAAGAAACTCCTTTCTTGTCGCCAAACGTAATACCACCACCGGTGAGAACTGCATAGCAAACAAATCTAGCCGATCTATCGGGGACATCCTTCATCGCTTCCAAAAAATGCTCCAGCCAATCACAATCACTGGCACTTTCGCCTTTGCCCCAGCGACGTGTTGTAAGTCCAAGCTCTCCCTTAAGAGCGGAAACCTCCAGTCCTGAATCATCTGCAAGTGTCAGAAATCCTCCCGCCTGATGACAAAAAAAATGCGCCTTTTTAAAAGCATTTTCCTCGTAGGTATTTCCATCTTCGATAGCGTCACCTTGCAAACCGAGATCGTCAACTGACAATATGTCATAAGGAATATCGTTCAAAATCAGCTTAAGCTCCTTGAACTTGCCAGGGTTCCTCGTTGCAATAAGAAGTTTTTCCATACTATACTGGTCTTCGGTTAGGGACCTAGAACAAATGTACCGACCATTCACAAAATAATCAAACGTCTCGTTGGAACTCGTCATAACAGTCACTACAGCGGCATTCATTGGATACATTCTGCACGAAAAGCCATTATTTGGCGTAATAATAGCCATCTTTGCCGCAACTTTGGGAGAGTTCAGTCGCCTACCCGAATACACAAATCTTCCATATCTATTCAACGACCTATTCATGCCCATATTGATAATTGTATGGCTGATCAAAAAGATAGCATTGGACAGAGATTACAAAACCCCACCTCTTCTGCTCCCAATAATAGTATGGTGCACGATAGGAGGAATTTCGCTCATCGCGAATTCGTCATGGCTGGAAACATCTCAGCTCAAAGAAAGCGCAATGTACTTAATAAGGTTTATTGAATATTTCTTCCTTTATTTGATCACGGCGGACGAGGCATCAAAAAGCGCACAGGCATGGAAAACAATACTATTCTCCATCATCACAGGCGCCTTGCTGATATCAATATTTGGATTCTTTCAATTGCAATATTATCCCAGCTTTTATGACTTGAATTTGATGGCGGCAGGCTGGGACCCGCACATAGGAAGGCTGCTGTCTACATGGTTCGATCCGAATTTTGTAGGAGGACTATTGTCATTCATGATTTGCATAATATTCGGCATCATTACGGGGAAACAAAAAAAATCCCTACCATCTACTATCTACCATCTACTATCTATTTCATGCCTACTAATAGCCCTTTATTTAACATATTCTCGCAGCTCATATCTTGCATGCGGAATCGGCCTCCTTGCGATAACCGCAATCAGATCTCGCAAATTACTTGCCCTAGGAATTCTATTAATCAGCTTGGCTTTCCTAACTTTGGGACAAGCTCAAGATAGATTTATGGATTTGTGGGAAAGTTTCAAAAGCATACTTGGAACAAGTGACTATGCCTCTTTGTTTAATACTGACGCAACTTCGAGACTCCGCCTTGAGTCATGGCAAGACGCAATTGCGATAATCAAAAGCCATCCACTACTCGGATCTGGATATAACTCATATAAGTACGCACAATGGGACATGGGGCTGATAAGCGACATAGACTTGCATCATTCGACCGGATCGGACTCAACTCTTCTTAATATATTTGCAACTACGGGAATTCTCGGCCTTACAAGCTATTTGTTTTTCTATGGAAAAGCACTCCTAATCACTATAAAAAACTCGGCGGAAAGGACCCAGATATCCGCATACAATCTTGGTTTAATGGGAGGACTTATTTCTATTTTGGTACACTCAACATTTGTAAACAGCTTACTCTTCCCGCATATATTGATTTTTTTCTGGATTAGCCTGGGTCTTTCAACTAAAATAAAGCCCGTTTCCTAACCGACAAAAACATGCTTTCAATCGCCCAGCTCAAACCGGGAGTAACAATCAAGATGGATGGTCATCCTTACGTCGTACTCCAAGCAACCTTTTCAAAACAAGCACGAGGCGGAGGAACCAACAACACGAAGCTAAAGAATCTTATAAGCGGCTCCATTATCCAAAAAACTTTTCAAGGAAGCGACCAACTTGAACAAGCCGAAGTAGGTTATTCACGAGCTCAATACCTGTATTCTACAGGCGGAGAATATCACTTTATGGACAGTAATACTTTCGAGCAATTTGCGTTCACAGAAGATGATCTGGGAGATGCAGTAAACTACCTGCTTGACGGTACTGATGTAGATATACAAAGGTACGAAGATAAGCCAATAGGAGTGAGGCTGCCACCGAAAGTAGACCTAAAAGTAATTCAAGCAGACCCTGGCGTAAAAGGAGACACTGCATCGGGGGGAAGAAAACCTGCAAAGTTGGAAACAGGCCTGACAGTACAAGTACCTCTGTTTATAAGCGAAGGCGACAAGATTCGAGTCAACACTGAAACAGGTGAATACGTAGAGCGCGCATAAGAATACTGCGCTATCTGCTACCAGTAATCAGGCCTATTTACGGTTTTTTTTGCAAACCGCTTATCATCGACCTCCTGTTTCGGATCATACTTCTGCCCAAGGCTTGTATCGTAATCTTTCGACTTCTCGTAGGCTAATTCAAAGAGCTTCGAAAAAGCATGGGCAACCTCTCGGCTTTGTACGATCACTCCGAATTTTTCCTTGAGCGACATGATCGCAACCTTGTCGTCATAGACGTTTATTTCGGGAGAAATAGCAAACTTGGCAGGAACGATATACGTCTTCCTAAGGTGCTTTTCATCAAGACTCTTGATTCTAAAAGACTCCTTGGTATGAGCCAATATACACTTGACCGGTATGTCTCTGGCAGCCCTCCTTTTATAATATTCGGGGAAATATCCAGGAAAAAAAGTATGCTGATGCTCAACAGAGGCATAAGCCAAGATAGGAGTTTTGGCTGTCAAAGTATCTTCATACGCACTCACAAGGCCCTCGACACCTTCGTAAAATCTAACCTTAAGCTTCCCCTCGGGGTCGTTATAAACAGTTTTAAGCTCAGGAACTATTTTTTCGGCTTCATCGAGCTGTCTTTTCTTCTCTGAAATTTCATCCTGAAGCATGCGAACAATTCTTTCAGGACTTTCCGCGGAATAAATCATTTTGCTTTTTTCCTCATGCGAATTCACAAGGCCACGCAGCTCAAGCGAACTCAAAAGGTGATACGCATTAGTGCGCGTGACTTTTGATTTTTTGGAAACTTCGGTGACAGACGACGGACCAAGTTCCAAAAGAGCCAAGTAAACCCTTGCTTCCTTCTCTGACAAACCGAACTTCACAAGCGACTGGAGCATCCTGTTAAAAGGTTAAATATTACCTGTCAAACGAACATTGACAGCACTAGTAGTATAAAGCTCCAGCCAAAAAAAGCAACTACTCATATAAAATTCGCATTGATTAGAACGAAAAAAGAAGGGAGAGCTTTTGTGAAGCGCCACCCCTCTCTTTCTACCATTTGACCACTCTACAAGAATAATATACGAATGCTTTTTCCGTGTCAAGCTTTTTGCACAGAAGTCATCCGGCAACAATTATGATGCTGTTTTACAGCCCGACAGGCTTCCGCAGACTCTTTATCTCGCCCCTCCTGGCCTTGCCCTCTAGGACTTTTTCTTGGGCGCGGCGCGACCTACGCTGCTTTTGTTTTTTTAATTTAAAAATTTTCTTAGCCCTAGACGACTCCTTCCCGAGCTTAATAGCTTCGATCTTTTTAACAAGAAGCTTGTACGCTGAAATTCTATTCTTCTCCCTCTCTCTATGCTTTTGACACTTGACCTCAGTCTTGGTCGGAACATGCCTAAGCCAAACACAACTAGAGGTTTTGTTTATCTTTTGACCACCGGCACCGGAGCCCCTAACAAACTTCTCCTCGATATCCTCGGGAAAAACGCCTAGCTTTGCAGCAAGTATCAGGGTGTCGGTCGGCAAAAGCACGGGGAATTCCATAGGGCAGTCTTACAAAAAAAGCTCGTCTACTTCTTCATCATAAGCAAAATAGCCGCAAACAGCGCTAGTGCCACTTTCTTTTGATCCTCTGTGCCTCCGGCAAAAACAAAGTCGTAAACACCCTTAAAAAGCCCGTGCTTCGACGAAAAAGTAGCAACATCGGCACCATCAGCTCCTTTAACAACATACTTGTGAGTAGGATTATAAAGACCACTCATATTGTCGAAAATCCTCTTTGCCGTACTGCCGCCATCGGTGTCGAGAGTCAGAAGCGCTCCTCCGTCAGGACCTTTTATATTCCAGCTTTCTGCGCCAAATTTTATCATGGACTTAACCAGATTCATGGTTATCGTTGCAATTTTCTTCTCTTGCCCCTGAACATCAAAAACATCCCAGTCATAACTGATAGCGGTAGGTTTTCGACATTCAATAAGCATTTGGGTCTTGGATTTGTCGGTAAAAATCTGGAACTTACTACCCCACGTCATCTTAAAGAACAAGACAGGCTGCTTCGTCTCGCCATCAACAATCTCCTTGGACATTACGGAAAAAAGGGCTGTGAACCAATTCACTTCGTAGTGAAGATGTTTCAAGTCTTTAATCATTTTGTTTTTGTTATTAAAATCAACAAAAAAAATTCTATCACACACGGCGTTCGTCCCAAAACATATTTGCTTCTGGAATAAAAAAACACTCAGTATAATTTGGTGGAGCATTAGGGTCTAGCACCCTTTGACCTTCTTAATACTACCTTCCTTAGCGAAAAAACTTTACAGGTCAAAAACCGACAAATCGGACAGTATAAAAAAAGGGATGCTACTATGGTATAGTTTAAACATAAACGCAGACCTGTATTTACCCCTGAAATGCACCACTTAGGATATAAATAAACAATAATTATGGATAACAGAATGCAATGGATATTGGCAATTGAAGAAGCAAATAATGCCGAAAAGGGAGAGGCATATTTCACAGATTACGAAATTTGTTCGGAAGTAAGAATCCCTGGCCCATTGAATTACAGAAATG